>NZ_JCADBK010000026.1:0-103649 GCF_059358955.1 Nonomuraea sp. CX421
CCATTGAGGCGATTGCCTCCTAATAGTCCACCGGATTACAGGTGGCCTTCTCAAACACCATCTCCCTGGGCGCGGCCAAAGCAGCGATCATCGACGAATACGACTGCCTCTTCCGTAGATCCGAATAATGCATGGAGATCCGGTGTGCAGCCCGTACCGGTTCAATCGCCGGATGCCACGCATAAATGACACGGCGGCGTTCCGCATTCCATCCGGTTCGCCACCAGAAGCGCTGGCCATCGCACCACACCACCACGCCGACCCACACCGACACGAGCGCGAGCCCGTAACCGTGGTGCACATCGGCGACCACCCCATGCCGTTCCAACGCCTGCCGAAGCATTTCAGCGGCATGATACGGATTAATCCTGATCACCATTGGGGAGCTCATCCGGCCACCCGCTCGAACCGCACCGAGCCTGCCGGGTCGAGGTGCGCCCGGAAGACCTCGCACCGAGACGCCTCGTCTGGCACCGCCCCAGGACCGTAGACGCTGTGCGTGATCCGGCCCCGAACGGACGCGCCTACCGGCATGCCGCGCATCGCCTTGCGCAGCTCGTCCATCGCGGTGGCCTGGAACGGGCTCGACCCGCACGCCCCCAGCTCCTCACCTCGCCCGGCGCTAACCCGGACCTCCCACTCGAACACCTCGCCTGCCGAACAGGCCCGCTCAGGCCCCTCGCAGCGAAGGCACTCGATGACGGCGGACGAGGCCATGCCGAGCACGACCGCCGCCGCATTCCCGCGCCGGGTGACGATCTTCCATCCCCGCCCGTCGCATTCTGTGCACCTGACTGGAGTTGTCATGCGGCAGAGCATGATCTGGCCAACCGTTTATACATATCCCACGGTTATATGTAGCCAAGGCATATAGAGTCCGCAGCAAAGCAGTGCACCACCTCGGAGCCAAAATCCGGAGGTTCACATGCGCCCGAGCGCTTTCGATCTTATCGAAATACCAGAAGCCATCTGGGATCGCGACGAAAGCCGGGAAATCCTCAAGAAACGCGACATCGCCGGACTATTCCGGCTCGCGGTCAAATACGCCGGAGCAAGTCAAGTCCGCATCGGAACAGCAACCGGCCTCTCCCAGCCTCGCGTCAACAAGATCCTCAACGGCACCGCCGGCCCCATCCAAGAACTGGCCGTATTCGAGCGCATAGCCACCGGCCTCGGCCTGCCCGACCACGCCCGCATGCTCCTCGGCCTCGCCCCACTCGACATCGCATCACCCACAGGCGACATCGACGACGAGCACCAGGAGCAGACCGACGAACTCACCGCCCGCCTGGACGCCGCCGCAGCCGTCGACGACACCATGGTCATGATCCTGCGAACGGACACCAACAACCTCCGCCTCCAGGACCGCCGACTCGGCAGCATCGCCATCGCCGACAAGATGCACGCCCAGATGGCCCAGATCGAACGAGCCCACCGCCACGCGGTACGGCCACGCATCCGAGCCCAACTCGCCCATCTCATTGCCGAAACAGCGTCACTGGCCGGATGGCAGGCCATCAACACCGTCGCTCTCAACGACGCCTGGAACCACTACGAACACGCCAAAGCCGCCGCCCGCGAAGCCAACGACCCCGCCGTCCTCGCGTACGTCTCCGGCGAACAGGCATACGTCCTCATGGACCTCGGCCGCCCCGCCGAGGCAGCAGAGCTGCTTCAACACATCCACGCCACCCACCGCGACCACGTTCCAGCCCGCCTCAGAACATGGCTCGCATCAGCCGAAGCGGAAGCCGCAGCCGTCCTTGGCCATGAGGCCGCTTGTCGCCGTGCCCTCGATCAAGCCGCCGCAGTGTTGCCGGAAGGAGACGGCGACCCGGACATGCCCTACCTGTCCATCAACGTCCACCACTTCGCCCGCTGGCGCGGAAGCTGTCTCCTGCGCTTCGGCGACCCCGGCACCGTTGAGGATCTTCGTTCCTCACTTGCCGGAATGGACGGCACCTACAACCGCGCCGAGGCAGGCGTTCGCTGCGACCTCGGTCACGCTCTCCTCGCGGCCGGCGACCCCGAAGCAGCCCAGCCCCACATCCACCGAGCCAAGCAACTGGCCACCATGACCGGCTCCCGCCGCCAACGGCGCCGCATCGAAGAACTCTCGCAGGCGGTCAACCGCGCCCTTGGCCGTTGAGCCGTTCCCGAGCCTGAAGCAGCCCGATCAACGTCCCCGACGTCCAGATGTCACCGCGGGCAATCATGCCGGGGATCTCCGCCATCGGAACCCACTCGATCCGGTCGGCCTCCACCTCACCCTCCGGCTTGCCGACCAACTCGGCACCACGCGCCAGGAACAAGATGTGCTCAGAGTCGACCATGCCGGCCATCGGCTGATAGCTCACCAGGCGCTCGACCTGCTTCGGCCGATACCCGGTCTCCTCCTCCACCTCCCGCACGGCCGTGGCCATGGGGTCCTCCCCAGCCTCGATCAACCCGCCGGGAAGCTCCCACCCCCACCGATCAAACACGAACCGATGCCGCCACATCAGCAACACCCGATCCCGCTCATCCACGACCACGGCGATAGCAGCACGGTCCAGATGCACCACGTGATGCTCGAACCGCTCCCCGCCCGGAATCTCCACGTCGGCTATCCCCAACCGGATCCACCGGTCGTCGTAGACCAGCCGTTCGCCATGCACCGTCCAGCGCGTCAGCTCAGCGTCATCAGCCACACCGCGAAGCTACCGGCCCACAACCCCGACGTACACGCACTTCCAAGTGACAGCCGAGATCGTTGCCGAATAACTCCTATGAAGATCAAGGCGGCGGCGCACGCGCCGCGCGCGGCCCGAGCTTGCGGGCCGCGCGCTGCGCGTGCGGCCTGGAGGCCGTTCTCGCGCGCGCCCGCCGCTCGGGCCGCCCTGACAGTCGTATCTCGAAGCGCGAGACACGCTTTTAGCTCTGCGTCAAGTCCTTGTCCGGCTATACACGAGGATGGTTTTAGACCAGTCGGCCATTCTGTCTAGATAAGACCGAAGAAATGATCGGCCGCCTCGCGTGAACGGAAGAACAACCAGAGCAGGAATCGTGAACAGTATCACTGTGACGAGGGGGACAAGCGCAAGCGCTACCACCAGGACCCTGACCGCACTAGCACCAGTGGCCAGCGCAGAAAACGAAAACACCTGCATGGACGTGATCCTTTCTGCCGCGTTCAACTCTGTGGGTCCCAGCTTCGTTGGTGCGGTGAGTGTTGCACTCCGACAACGTCCTGTTGCATCGAGATTGGCAACGCCCGAGAGATGTGCAACCGTAGAGCGTGTCGGATCGCCCTTCCTCCAAGCTTGATCCACTCAGCTCCGAGTTGGAGCCCGAAGTGCGGGCGTTCGCCGAGCTGATGCGTGAGTATCTCGACATGATGGGCACGAGTCTTGGTGCCGCCAGCAAGATGTGCTACCTGGATAAAGGCACGATCTCGCGCATCCTAAGTGGAGCGCGTGTCCCAGATTGGCGCATTGTCGAGCAGTTCTTGAGTGTTGCAGCTCAGCAACGGGGACGTGAGCTCACCCATGAGGATCAGATGCAAGCTCGTGAACTGCTCGGATCCGCGTTGCGGGTGCGCAACGCAACCAAGTGGGAGATCGAGCGGCTTGAGCGAGAGCTTGAAGAAGCTCGAGAAGAACAACGCTACTCCGCCGCGCGAGAGAAGCTAGTGACGAGGGAGCTAGAGGCACGTGACAAACGGATCGGTCAACTAGAGGAACAGATTAGGGAGATACAAGTACAGACTCGCATGCTGGAAGGATCAGATCATGCCAAAGCGCAGCGAGCTATTGAACATAATAAGGCCGACTATAGCCAGATCCTCAAAGAACATGATGAGCTTAAGCAGCACAGAAACGAGCTAATCATTGAGCTCGGCAAAGCGCGCGCCACAAAAGAGGCCACGGAACTTCGCTGCTCGCAACTGACACAAGAACTTGAAGAGGCCAAAGCTAAGCTCGCCGCCGCCGAAACCTTCAATGACTATTCACAAGAAGAGGGCGGCGCAAAGGAAAAAGGCGAGGATGGCACGCCTCCGGCACTCAACACTGAGCAGCCATTAACCTTGCGCGAAAAAAAGGCGATAGAGCGCGCGCTGGATCAAAAAACACTTCAGGTCAACACCGTTTTTGTCTATCTACTCTCCTTTGCGATGTCCGCCTATCTCGGGTGGGTTTTCTCGTCGGTGGCCCGTAGTTCTATGTTGAGCGGTGCGACACTATGGGGCATCCTTGTTCCTGTCGTCCTAGCCCTTGCGGCTACACGCGTGAGGCGTCCCCAAGGTTCGTGGTCAAGGCATCTGTTCGTTACCGCAGCAATAGTCGCCATATGCTTCTTTTTGGGTAATCGAATTTAGCCCTGAAGACCCCTTCGGACTTGAATGCAACCGTTGGGATGGCACTGGATGAGCCCTTCAGCACATGACCCCCCGGCGGTGGCGCTCCGACTCCGGGATGATCACCGCTCAGGCCGGAGGGGACGGGATGATTAAGCAGCGGAGTACTGGCCGACGTGGGACGAAGATCATTAAGGGTTGCAGTTTGAGTTGCAGTTCCGCGTCGTGCGGCCGAGTTCCAGAACGTCCGTCAAGCCGTATCGGTCCACGTTGAACGTCCTGGAACGACGACTCTCCTAGCTGCTAATGCGGTTTGGTTCCTGACTGGCGCTGGGACCGCCGCACCGATACCACCCTCACGATCGCCCTTCTGTGGCCGGCCGCCGTAGGTGGCTGGGGGCGATCGACGGCCCAGGGCTTCGTTCCTCAGCCCCGGCCCACCGGACACGATGGTTCTCTTTGGAGGTGGCGGTGCACCACGGAACCGTCTCGTCGACCGACCTGTGCGTCGTGCGGACCGCTGGTGGTGATTGATCGCTGGGCCATCAGCGGGCCATTAAGAGGGGTCAACAGCGGTCACTCATGGGTACGCACGGAGAGTCGAACGCCCAGGTCGCCGCTCCTCGCCCGCCATGATCGGTCAGTTTGCAGGCAGGATGTCAGGAGTTCGAATCTCCTAGGCTCCACCTCGGAGAACGCACCCTCGCTGGTGATCGCCCAGTGAGGGTGCGTGACTAACTGAGTGACTATGGCGTGTCCTCTGTAGTGCTGCTACCCCCAGCCTCGTTGAGATGCTCCCCGTCACTGCGGGCTCTTCCGCCTCCATCGATGACGAAACGATCCGACGCCGAGAGCGCGCTATAGAGACGCTCAAGGGAATCGATGGACTCCCAAAGGTGGTGGCCAGGGTACTGGTGAGCTATCTCATGGTACATAGTGATCGCTTCGCCCAGGACTGGGATGATGTCGGCGGAATAGCCAGATTTGCCAAGATGAGAAGCAAGGTTGATCAAACTCGAAACAAGCTCGATCTTGTAGCGCTCAGGGTAGCGCTCCACGAGCTGTCGGCGAATTAAGACGGCTTCCTGCTCGGCTGACAGCCCTTCAATGATATGGCCCACCTGTGAAAGCTGGATCCCAAGGTTAGAGAGGGCCCCGGCGAGATCGGGACGGTAGCGCTCGGGATGCTGTGCGACTAGATCGCGGTAGATGGCCACCACTTCCTCTGCCACAGGAAGTGCGTCCGTGTAACGGCCCAGCATCGCGAGCGAATTCCAGAGGTTAGTTAGAGCCTTGGCAAGGTTGGGTTGGTGGCGCTCAGAATGCTCGTCCGCTAGATCGCGATAATGCGCGACGACTTCTTTGGCAACCGCAAGGGCTTTGTCGGTCCGGTCGAGCATTAGGAGCCGGGCTGAAAGATTAACTAAGGCAAAGCCGTGGTCGGGCTCGTGCTTAAAGGAGTGGCGTTCAGCCAATGTGCGATAGATTTTGGCCGATTCTTCAGCGACTGATAGAGCCCGGTCGTGATATCCGAGTGCCGAAAGTGTATTGCTAATATTAGTCAGCGAGCGGCCGAGGTCAGGGGCGTGACGATCGAAACAGCCTTCGGCTAGTTCGCGGCGAATGTCGATAGCCTTCTGTTCGACTGACAATGCGTCGGCATGTCGGCCTAGCTGCATTAGACAAACACCGAGGTTGGAGAGAGCAGTTGCGAGCCCCGACCGAGCCCTATCAGGATGTCGTTCGGCTATCCCATAGCGGATAGCTAAGGCTTCCTCAGCGATGGGGAGTGCTTCGTCAGGACAGCCCAACTCAACGTACCATACGCCTAGGTTAGATAGAGCGGTGGCGAGATCGAAGCAATACCGGTCAGGATATCGATCGGCCAGTTGTCGGTAGATGGTGACGGCTTCCTCTGTCACAGCGAGCGCTTCGGGGGAGCGGCCCAGAAGGGAAAGGCGAACACCGAGCGTACTTAGCGACCGGCCCAAATCAGGACGATACTGTTCTGGATATTGTCCGGCAAGCTGCCGATAGATAGCGACTGCTTCTTCACCTACAGCGAGGGCTTCGGCTAAATTGTTAACGGCCGAGAGGCGAATGCCGAGGTTGTTCAGCGCCCGGCCAAGACCGGGGAGACTGTCTTCGAGGTACTGTTCAGCAAGTTGTCGATAGATCAGAACGGCTTCTCTCGCTGTCGCTAGAGCATCGGAATACTGGCCTAGCTCTGAAAGATAGATGCCGAGGTTAGACAGTGCGATCGCAAGCGCTGGCCGGTACCTGTCGCCGAGTTGACGAAGGAGAGCAACTGCCTCTTCGGCGAAGGGTATGGCTTCTGCGAAGCGGTCTAGATCTCCTAAATGCAGACTTGCAGCAGCTAGCCATCTGGCACGCTCACCCATATCCGAATTACTCGTGGTGCTTGCCAAGATTTGCTGCGCCAAAAGGGCGCTACCCTCAGCCAAGGTTGTGGAGGGGTGCGGCAAGGCTTCATGTATCGCTGCCAATATATCTCGCGACGCGGCTGCCGGGCCTACGATATTACTGATATCGGGCAGTAGTTGACGCAAGATTTCAGCGGCATCGGTTAGCTCATGTGCAGCTCGTGCCAAAGTGACCAAAGCTCGCTTCAACTGCCGAGGCTCTAGGTCCTTCATGCAAGAAGCCAATAGCTCGGGAGAGCTGGCCAGCTGTCTCGTTATATGCAACTCAGCCAACCGGTCAGGCTGTATTTTTCCTAGCCATTCACGATTGTCAGATTGATCAGCGGGATAAAGCTCACGCAGCCAGTCCGCGACGAGTACCGTAGCTGCACCATCTGGAACTCGGCCTACGACCTCGCCCGCCTGTATACGATCCTTGGCACCCAGCAATGTTCCCACTGCTACCGTTTGTTCTACGGTGGTGAAACTCAAACCGTATGGACCCGACAATAGCCCGCGAACTTGTGCGCTTTGTATCCAGTAACGCCTTTCATGACCCAGCAATTCCTCAAGCACATCCGATATTTCCAGCGAAATTCCTTCGGGTTCTACCTTCGCTAGAGAGTCGGATTGAAGGACTGCTACGAGCGCTGCGGCATGCAAATCGAGGATTCTTTGGGGGCCTTTCCTTAGGACCATCGTCACCTTGTCAGGGATCGGCCTACTTAGTGCGGTCGCAAAATGCGGGATCGCCTGAGCGAGCACGTGATGAGCAGTAATGTTGTGCTGTACCTCTCTTTTGAGCAGCATCCCATCACCTGCCGCCGTAACCATCTGCCGCACTCTTGCTGACTGAGCTCCCAGATATCTCCACCACTCCCCGGCGCTGCGCGCGAGGAGAAGCATTCGTACATGTCGATTGGCATCGCCGGCCACTTCGTGCAGGAGTGCCGCCAAGTCGGTTCGAGTCTCGGCATAATCGACCAGGATCAGGACGTGCTCTGTGCTAACTTCTCTCCATTTTGATAGCGCATGCATTTCAGCATCATCGCGGATCTGCACGAATCCCCATGCGTCCCCTAGACGTGCTGCTAACTCAAACGCCAGCCGAGATTTTCCTACTCCACCTGAACCAACTAATAGTTTCAATCGCTCCGCATGTGGATCAGAGCACCATTCTAGGAGCTCCGTTAGTTCTCGCTCGCGTCCAATGAATGGAACAATGGCTCGCGATGGGTGCAATAGGGTTGCCGGGCCTTCTGGAAGGATCTCTGTGATACCTAGGACAGCTTCTAGCGCTGCTTGCTTGCCTTTCCAGTGCTCCCACAGGGTTGGAGCAAAGGCGGTTCCCAATCCGCCGATGCTGGCACCAATAACTGTTATCCAAGGCTTGGCGTCGGTTATTGCTGCCAGTCCTGCTGCCAATGCGGCCACTCCGCAGGAGGCGAGGATCCGCCACAGCACACTCATGACTGATGTCTAGATCAGACCAGAAGGTCATGTTGGTGCCGTTACCCAATCGATGCACACACCCCCGCTCGCCTCAGGGGCGGGTGTTGTCAACGACGCTCGAATCCTGACCCCCTATGCCGTCCCAAAGAGCGCGGCCCGTCCTCGCCATCGCGTCGGCGGCGAGAGTCTCGGAAATGATGTGACTCACGCTCCCTCAGCGGTCATCGGTCGCGGAAATCCGTACGACGCGAGCTCGGGTTGTCGAGACAATGCTCAGCATGACCTCCGAGACCCCAGGCGCGAGGGCCAAGCGTCGGACTCAACTGATCGCCGCTCAGCTCGGCGTTGCCGACTTCGTATACACACAACCGATCGTCCACGAGAGGTCGTCCACCAACGAGGTGGGAGATGGCCTCCTCATCGCCGGGGATCGCGGAGCCGTGCTGCTGGGCAGGGCTCGATTTTGCAAGATCCGGAATATGCCCGGAAGGCGGTTCACTGGGGACGCGCCAAACGCAGCATCTTCGCAGCTCAAGAGCGGTGCCTGGCCGGAACCGCGACGCCCTGTAAAACCGTCGGCTCAGCCTACGCAAGTTCGAACCTTGCACCTGCCACACCAGCTAGAAGAGGCTCGTCACCAGCGGAAACGCGGTGACGGGCCTCTCTCGTTGATCGCCCGTGTGTGCCCGTAGTTCCCCCTGTTTTCCCGTGGCATCTGGCACGGATCTGGCACGGCGATCACCCGCGTTCGGTTGCCCGTGCGGACGCACGCATCTCTCCCGCCGGATCTTCCCGTAACCGTCGTCCCACCCGTCAGGGGAGCGGGCCAAGGGCTGGAGGTGAAGGTGGAGCTCCCCACTGGAAGAACGACCTTCGCCTCCAGCCCTTAGTCTGCTCGGCTTGTCCTGGGACGACGGTGACGGGAAGAGCCGGCCCACCTCAGCCACTGACAACGCGGCATGTCGAGATCATCCCGGAGCCTGAGGCCCCCGCCGGAGGCTCTTTGGGTCTTAGACAGTCAGGACGTCATGCGCGTACGTCGCAGCCGGGTCGTGGCCAGAGTTGACATCTTGCTTGCCAAGACGCGTGCCGATCTTGGCAACCAAGGGAGACGCAGCTCATGGTGCTGATCTCGTTCCCCGTGACTCTCCGCCATTCCCCCTTGTTCCCCTTTCCAACGGGCACGCCACGGGCACGGCTGCAACGGCAGACTCCTGTCTCAGCGGCGCGGTTCAGATGGCCGTGTCACCAATGCGATAGACAGTCGACCAGGTCGATGCCCGTCACCAAGGGAGGATCTGGTGCGAATCTTGTTGGGCTGCTTAGTCGTGGTCGTGATAGCGCCGTTGGTCGGGCTGTTCCTGCTGTTCATGATGCCGATGTGGCGTGACGATGCCCGGCTCGACGACTTTCACGAGAGAGTGGTCGCCCATCCGCTGCCACCCGAGACGCACAGCCGGAGTGACAGCGTCGCCACTTTTGGCAAGAACTCGAGCGGGAACGGCGATTACTGCGAGTACCGGGTTCGATTGAAGCTGCGCACCGGCTTGTCGCCTATAGAGCTCTATGCGTACTACGACAAGGCCGCGATCGCGGGAGTGGACGTCGGGATGGCGCAGGTGTCTGTGGACGTGGATGACGCCGGAGACGGGGGAGCCGTCATCGTGGAGTTCCGCGACATCAGCTCCAGCGATTGGGACATCCGCTGCGCATAGACGGCAGCCTGATCACGTGATGGGGTATGCGTCTGCCAGTTCGTGCCGGTCGGGGTCCACCGCCGGTGAGATCCGTACCTCTGGAGAGATCCAGTGGCAGCCAGAGCGACACCAACTCGGTCGGTTCGCCATCGCGCACGATGAGCCGTCGGCGAAACGAAATTGGCGAGGTTCGACGGAGGTAGTGCAAGTCGACGGGCAGGACCAGGGTGTACAGATGTGGTCTGGCCCACGGCGGTAAGCCGATGAGAGCTTGTTGAAGTCGCCGGCGGGGTGCGTCTCCCGTGCACTCCTCGCAGTGGCACCTGAAGAAGACGCGGTCAGCGGTCCCTATCAGGGCCGCCTCCTGCCAAGCAACCAGGGCCGTCGCCACCGCCCCCGGCCACATGCGAACGTGTTCGAGGGCGATCACCGCGGCCATGGGACGACGGCCAAGCCCGGGAACATGGTGGATCACAGCTCTGTGGGGTCCAACACGCTGATCCTCGCGTACGGACCTCGGAAGGGCGCCTACGCGGCATGGCCCTTTCTGATCGATGACATGGCCAGGATGATCGCATGCAATGAGCGTGCCGTCCAAGCCCCTACAGCCCAAGGCAAAGCACGCCTCACGGCGGGGCACTCCGGCTCCGGGATGATCAGGCGGGGCACGGTGTGCGCGTCGCGAGAAAACACCAGGCGGGGGCTGATGGCCGACTGTTAGGAGACCATCTCGTCTAGCAAGGAGGGTCGAGGCGATCGCACTGACTGCCCGCACGGATGAACCGGAGACTCAGCGTTGACAGCGGGGCCTCTTGGGTGTCAGCGCGGCCTGCGCCAATAAGCGAGCTGTCCGCTGGTGCTCTTGATCGTGCGCGGTGTCGACTCGCCCTGAGGCGGTACCGCGACCGGTACCAGCCCGGGCCCACGGGCAGCGTGGGGAGTCCCTCCGGACCCATGGCGTCGTCGGTGTCGTCGACGAGATGTGCCCAACGGTCACGAGCTGTGAAACCGTCGGCTCTGCCCATGGGCGGGTCTGGGGTTTGATCTTGTACGGGCTCGGTCTCGCTGCCGCGCCAGATTCGTACCAGAACCTTGGCAGCACGTAGTCTCGCTGTATGGAGTCTCGATCACCGCTGATCACACACATCTCCTGGGGCCGGATGGTGGTCGAGGGGCTTGGCGAAGGTAAGGATTTCAAGCTCTACCCCGGTGGTGGACGCCCCTGGGACTGGAACGAGACCGGCACACGGCACACTCCTGGCATCCAGCCTGCCGATGTCCAGGAGCTCCTCGACAACGGCAGCCAGGCGATCGTCCTTTCCCGTGGCATGCGGTTGGTCCTGCAGACGTGTCCCGAGACGCTGGACATCTTGATGCGGAAAGGCGTCGAGGTCTACGTGGAGGAGACGTCGGCCGCCGTCGAACGTTACAACGCCCTGGCTGCGACCATCCCCGTGGGCGGATTGATCCACTCCACGTGTTGATCAGCCGCACACCGTCGTCGAACGGCAGGCGGTCGTTCAGGTCGACCACGTCCAGGGCCGTTTCGCGCTGATCGGGGAGCAGGCCCATCAGCCAGATCAGGCCATGCAGCGCGCGCAGGGTGTGGGGGTCGACATAGTGGGTGCCGCAGTAGCGAAGCATCAGCGTCCTGGGCCGCCCGACCAGGTGCGATGCGTCCGGCCGCGCCGACCCCGACCTGTTCGGGCAGGGCCCGGCCTGCACGTCCGTGGACGTGACCTGCCAACGTCACGACTTGGCCGGTGCTGGGACGACGCCCCACCTGAACGCGGAGTCCTTCAGCAGTCGCTCCGTCGCCCTGATCCCGGTCAGGTGCTCGACGAGCAGGAAGGCCGGCCCTTTGTAGAGATAGGAAAATCGCGGGTAGAGCGTCGATGCCCTTGATGGTGAGTGCGGCTTGAGAGACGAGGCGGGTGCCCTTGGAGAGCTCAGTGATCACGCCTTCGCAGGTACTGAGCCAGTCAGGGTCGAGGACGAACGTCCAATCGCCGATGGAGGTGGCGCCGATGGCTCCGGTCGGGCGGCGCGGGACCCACCATCGCAGGGATCGATAAGCCACTCACATGTCGACCTATGATCTTTTCATCTGGTATCTGCCCTGTTGTCGGAAGGCCTTCATGACCCACCTTCTCAGTCGGCGGTCCGCCCTGCTGAGCGCCGCGGCAGTGGCCGGTCTCGCCGTGTGGGACGGAACGGCCGAGGCGGCCGGCACCGCCGCGTTCGACGCCGCGCGTGAGCGGTGGGTGAGCCTGCTGACCGGCGGGTCGCACAACTCCTCCTATACCGACAGGACGCAGGCCATCGAGGGCTCGGCCAATGCGGTGCTGCGCAAGCTGAAGCCCGCTTCCGATCGCCCGAGCCTGTGGCCTGACCTGCCGCTGTCGGACCCCCGCACGGGCAACTTCAACCGCGCATTCAACCGCATGCGCACCCTGGCGCTGGGCTGGGCCACACCGGGCACCGCCATGCACGGGGACGGTCGGGTCGCCGAGACCGCCGTCAGGGCGCTGGACTTCCTGTACGAGCACGCCTACCACGAGGGGCTCGACCGGCGGGGCAGCAACTGGTTCTGGTGGGAGATCGGCGTTCCCCGCGCGCTTACCGACACCTGCGCCCTGCTGTACGACGGCCTGCCCAAGGACCGCCTTGAGCGCTGGTTGCGCCCTTTGCGCCGCTGGTGCCCCGACCCGGAGCGCCGCGTCAGCCACCCCGGTGTCGTCGAGACCGGTGCCAACCGCGCGGGCAAGGCGATGGCGGTGGCGATGCGCGGACTGCTCACCCACGACGCACGCCTCGTCAAGCGGGCCAGGGACGCGGTCCCCGATCTGCTGCGGCCGACCCGAGGCCCAGGCGACGGCTTCTACCGGGACGGATCGTTCATCCAGCACGACGTGTACCCCTACACCGGCAGCTACGGCGTGGACTACCTGGAGAGCGTGGCCAAACTGATCGCCATGCTCTCCAGGTCACCGTGGAAGATCACCGGAATCGGCAACATCTACGACCTCGTGGATCGCTCGTTCGTGCCGTTCGTCTTCGACGGGCTGATGATGGACTGCGTACGCGGCCGGCAGATCTCGGTGCAGGGCCATCGTGACCACCACTCGGGACACAAGACGGTCGAGGCCATCCTCACCCTGCTGGAGACGGCCCCCGAGCGCCACGCCGAGCGTTGGCGACCGCTGGTCAAAGGGTGGCTCACCCGCGACCAGGCCATCCCCTACGGCACGCTCGCACCGCCGGCGAGCATCGCGAAGGCCACGGCCCTGCTGGAGGACCCGTCGGTGCCGGTCGGCCCTCGCACGACGGGCACGTACGTCTTCGCCGACATGGACCGGGTCGTGCACCGCCGTCCCACCTGGGCGTACGCGATCGCGATGAGCTCGGAGCGCATCGGCGCGGCTGAGGCCATGAACCGGGAGAATCTGCACGGCTGGCACACCGGCGACGGCATGACCTACCTCTACACGGGCGACCTCACCCACTGGAACGACGACCTGTGGCCCACGATCGACCCGTACCGGCTGCCCGGCACGACGGTCGACACCCGTAGACGCGCCGATCTCCCGCACGACCACCGTCGCCTGCCACCCACCCCGTGGGCGGGTGGCGTGGCACTCGACGGCGAGTACGGCGTGGCCGCCATGAAGCTGATCGCCGGCGGCTCCTCGCTGCGGGCCAAGAAGGCGTGGTTCCTGCTCGATGACGCGGTGATCGCCCTCGGCGCCGGCATCACCGCCTCCGACGACCGCCGGATCGAGACCATCGTGGAGAACCGCAACACCCACGACCGGCATCCGCCACTGACCCGGGGCGGTGGCTGGATCCACCTGTCCGGGGTGGCCGGCTACGTGCTGCTCGACGGCGCCGACGCGAAGGTGATGCGCAAGAAGCGCACCGGCCGCTGGCGGGACATCGACAAGGGCGCCACCACCGGAGGCGACACGTCGCCGGTCACCAGGCACTACACGACGATCCTCATCGACCACGGCGTCGATCCCCGCAAGGCGCGCTACGCCTACGCCGTACTGCCTGACGCCTCCATCACGCAGACGGCGGCTTACCACGGGCGAATCGAGATCCTCGCCAACTCCGGAGCGGTGCAGGCCATCACGCGCGACGGCGTGCTCGCCGCCGTTTTCTGGCGCGCTGGGACCGTAGAGACCGCGGATGGACCGCTCGCCGCCGACGGCCCCTGCACGCTGCTGGTCCGCCGCGACGGTAAACGGGTACGGCTCGCGGTCTCCGACCCGTCCAGGACCACCGACGAGGTGAAGATCGCGTTGCCCTGGCCGGTGAAATCGCTCAAGGAAAGGGACCGCAGCGTGCGCAAGGCCAGGACCGCGCTCAAGGTGGAAGTGGGTGGCAGCCGCGGGTACGCCCACACCGCGGAGGTGTGCGTCTGACTCCGGGGCGCTCGAAGCTGATGAGGTACGAGATCGACGAGCGAGTCTCGCTCGTGTGGTTGACCTGGGAGGTCGCCTGCTCGCCGTTCTCAGCCCGGGTGATGATCTCGACCAGGCCGCTGAGGATGAGATGGACGAGCATGCCGCACCCGGCGGTACGTCAGTCGGCGCAGTGCCGTCTCAGCGGGCCCGCGGCGGCCCGTGCGGGACAGCAGGGCCGCGAGCACCACGGTGCCCAGCCAGGTGAGCACCGCGATGCCCGACGCGGCGGCGTCGCCGACGCGGGTGGACAGGCCGCCCAGGTATGGGGCGAACAGCGCGACGAACACCACCGACTGCAGCAGGTAGCACGTCAGCGACCACTGCCCGCAGGCGGCCAGCGCCTGGGTCACCGCCCCGGACCGCCGCCCGGCGCGCTCTCGCCGGGCCACGACGAGCCCGACCAGCGCCGCGTACGCCAGGCCGCCGGCGATCCCGGTGACGCTGTGCAGCGCGTACGCGGACACCGAGAGCTCGTCGCCGGGTGTCCAGAGCCGCGTGTCGGCCAGCGTCAGCGGCAGTCCGCCGACGACGGAGATCGCCGTGCCCGCGACGGCGATCCGGGTGAGTGGCGCTCGGTGCGCCTCCGGCTCCTCCAGCAGGCGACGGCGGGCCGCCCAGATGCCGAGCATGAAGGGCGGTACGACGCTCACCAGGAAGAACGTGGGCGTCATCCCCGACCAGCCGATCAGCCGCATCACCATGGCCGCGACCGGGTCGGCCATGGCCGCGGGCGTGTCGCCTTTGCCCGCGCTCAGAGTGAGCATCCCGAGGAGAGCGACCACGACGACGTGCAGAACGGCTCCCACTCCGGCCGCCCAGGCCAGTGCCCGGTCGCTACGCCGGATGAACCCGATGAACACCAGCCCGGCCAGGCCGTACGCGCCGAGGATGTCGCCGAAGAACAGCAGGAGCGCGTGGCAGAACCCGAAGGCCAGCAGCCACAGACTCCGGCGGCGCAGCACCCGCCGGACCTCGGGCCAGCCTTCGCCGCTGGCGAGCCGCCGGTGGGCGAGCCGGACGAGGCCGTAGCCGAACAGGGCGGCGAACATCGGCAGCGCCCGACCGTCCACGAGGAGGATCTGGACCCCGGCCACGAGCCGGTCGAGGGCCGTGCCGTCGAGGGTGTAGCCGCGCCAGCCCACGGGGTGGCCCGACAGGTACATGTGCGCGTGCGCCACCGCGATGAGCAGCAGCATGAAGCCGCGCGCCAGGTCGGGAGCGGGGGACCGCTGGGTGAGCGGCACGGCCCCCTGGGCGGGGGCCGGTGCGGAGATGGACATGGATCACCTCAGAATTAGATACACGACTGTAGCTTAGTTACGTCGATAAGATACATGTCTGGCGCTAAAAGGGGAGGCGTTGTGAGTGACGGGGACGGCCGGACCCGGCGGCGCGGCGAAGAGCTGATCCGGGCCATTCACGCCGCGGCGCTGGCGGAGGTTCGGGAGGTCGGCGTTGGACGGCTGACCATGGACGGCATCGCCAGGCGGGCGGCGACCCCTCGCTCGACGCTGTACCGCCGCTGGTCCGACCCCGTCGAGGTGCTCCTGGACGCGCTCTACCACTCCCATCCCGTCGAGGAGCCGACGCCCGGAGCGGACGATCTGCGCGGCGACTTGATCCAGGCGCTGCGGCTCATGGTCGAGTGGGCGTTCAGTCCGGCGGGACTCGCGGTCGCCGGCATCCTCACCGACCCCGGGAGCGCCGCGCGGATGTCCGAGGCGCTGCAGGAGAAGGTCTTCGCCGTCCGTGGCGGCACCTTCACCGCTACCGTGCTGCGGCACTACGCCGAACGCGGCCATTTTCCCGCCGAACGGCTCACGTGGGTCGTGCTCCACCTCGGCGAGGCGCTCGTCACCAAGTGGATGATCGACAAGGGCTGTCCGCCTGGCGAGGCGGAGTTGGCCGACATCATCGACCAGGCGATCCTGCCGGCGATCGGGCTCTCCGGAGGCTGACGGGATCGCCCAGACGCCCAGACGCCGCCCAGACGCCCAGACGCCGAGGCGCCGAGGCGGCCGAGCGCACCGTGCGTCGTCGAGCGGCTCGCCTGAGCGGCGTAAATCCGCGGCAGGGGAAAACCAGTACGGCGGGCGGGATTACCGTCACCCCAAGCCGAGAACTTCGACTTCGTGACCGCAATGGCCGCCCCAGCACGGGACGGCGGCACGAGGAGAGGGACTCGACCATGCCCAAGTACCTGATTCAGGCGACCTACACCGCGGACGGCCTCAAGGGAGTGTTGCGAGATGGCGGCACCGGACGCCGGCAGGCGGTGGAGCGCATGGCGGAGAGCGTCGGCGGCCGGGTCGAGCAGATGTATTTCGCGTTCGGCGAGACGGACACGTACGTGATCGTCGACCTGCCGAGCAACGCGGCCTCGGCCGCTGTGGGTCTCACGATCTCGGCGTCCGGGGCGGTACGCACGAAGACGGCTGTCCTGCTGACGCCAGAGGAGATCGACGAGGCCACGCGGACGGAGGTGGCCTACCAGGCTCCTGGCGCGTGACAGCCGGGTGAATGCAAGCGCCTGGACCGCGGCTTTTGTGGCTTAGGCGGGGCTGTTATCGATCGCGGTGATAATCAGGTCGGCGATTACTTGTTTCCTGTTCTCAGTCGGGAAGAGCACCCTGGGGCCAAGTCGCGTTGCGACTGTAGACGCCGGCCGGGCATTATGCCCCGGCGACGGCGGATCCACGGCTCTACGGGACCGACGCCCGGAGAGCCGCTGAAGGGAAACGCTGTGAACCTGACAAGGAAGATCAAGTCCAAGACGCGGGCCATCCAGGGCTGGATCATGCTCTACTTCGGCCGTGCCACCGGAAACCAGCACCTGGAGTCGAAAGGCGCAGCCAGCCGCGCTGGAAACAGTCTGAGGCAGCGCAGCGAAAAGATCAAAGGCATGTTCAAGCGCTGACCGCGGCCACCGTCAATGACATCGACGGTAAACGACCGATATGCCGGGCCGTGGGCCGGTATATCGGCGCTTCGGGGCCATGAGCAAATAGCTGGCACAAATCTGGAGAAGCCATGAATCGTGTCATTGTCGTGGGAGCAGACGGCTCGGACGCCGCGACCGCGGCGGTCGAGTGGGCGGCCGACGACGCCGCACGCGCGGCCACCCGGCTCCACATCGTCCACGCCGTGGACCGCTCGCCATATGAGATCGCCAAGTTCTCCACCCCGGACCAAGGTGATGCCGTCACGCTCAACGCGCAGAGCGTTCTGACCGACGCCGAGGCGATCGCGCGCAAGCGGCAGCCCGGCATCGACGTCACCAGCCAGCTCTATGAGGGCGCCGCCGCGGCGGTGTTGCGCGGTCAAGCCGGCAACTCCGCCGAGGTCGTGATCGGCGGCAGGGGCCTTGGCGGCTTCCCCGGAGCCGTGCTCGGCTCGGTGAGCGCCCACGTAGCCGGGCACGCGCACGGCCCGGTGGTCGTCGTCCGCTCCGACCCTGACACCCCCAACGGGGAGATCGTCATCGGGCTCGACGACTATCACGCCGGCGAACCCGCCCTCGCCTACGCCTTCGAGCAGGCGATGCTCCGCGCGAGCACGCTGCGCGCCGTGTACGCGTGGCAGCCGCCGGCGCACGCCCACATCCCCGAAAGCGCCCATGACCTGGACGAGATCCACACCGCCCAGTGCCAGGTCGCGGCCGGCATCCTCCAGGGATGGCGGCAGCGATATCCGCAGGTTCAGGTGATCGAGGACGTCCAGCGAATTCACCCCGTCGCCGCCCTCGCCCGGGCTTCCGAAAAGGCGGATCTGGTCGTCGTGGGCTCCCAGGGCCGAGGGGCGATCGGCACCGTGATGCTCGGATCCGTCACCCTCGGCGTTCTGTACCACGCGCCCAGCTCGGTCGCGGTGGTACGGCCGTAAAGGCGCCCTGCTCGCCCTGGCCGGAGACGTGACAACCGAGCCGGCGGCCATCGGGCTGGATCAGTCGGCGGGATCGATGTCGTGCAGCGGCTCGGACGGCGCCGGCGCCGCGTCGAGACAGACTGCCGGGCCGAAAACGAGCTTGTCAGCCGGGGGCGGCAGCCTGACCTTGCCGTCGTAATCGCGCCGCAGCATGGACTTGAGCGGGAGCGGCGGCGAGTCGGCGGTTTCGTCGCGGCATTCGTCGTTGTTGTGCATATTTACGTCACGTCACCTTTTCGGGATTCGCCCTGGGATGTCGGTTGGCCGGTGCGGTCGGCGAGTAGGCGCTGCCCTCACCTTCTGGCCGGGGCCTGGAAGGTGAGGGCAGCGGTTTGAGTTCGGCTTGGCCCTTCGCTGATGAGGCGCCGGTCAGGGCCGGCGGTTGCCGGGAGGCCTGAGGCCGCGGCTTCGCCTGGCGTCGTGGCCGGACGGATCAGCCGGGCCGGACGGTGGCCGGTCATCGATGGCGTCCTGCCGGCTGCGGGCAGTTGACTGGCTCCAGCGTGACCTGGTGCGGAGCAGGAGCAGCGACAGCCCGAGGACGCCGCCGAGCATCAGGATGACGCCCGCGATGCGCAAGTCGAATTCGCCCACCGACCTGTCGGGCAGGGCGAAGGTGAAGATGGCGCCGAAGGCGACGACCGCGATGGCTCCGGCGACGGGCATGACGTACCCCCCGCCGCCTCCGGAGCCCGAACTCCGGAGGACGCTGAGCGGACTCATCGGCGACCGGCCCGGTTATCCGAGCGCCGCCCGGTGATGAGCTTGTAGGCGAGCAGCAGGACTGCCGCGCCGACGATGGCGCACAGCCAGGTGGACAGGTTGAAGAACCCCTGGATGCCGGAGAGGTGGAACACCTGGGTGGCCACGAACCCGCCCAGCAGCGCCCCGGCGACGCCGAGTACGAACGTGATGATCAAACCTTGCGGATCCTTGCCGGGGACCAGCAATCTGGCCACCGCCCCGGCGACCAGTCCGAGGATGATCCAAGCGATGATGCCCATGGCCGAGCTCCTTTGGCGGTGCATCGATGGCTGCATGGGATCGGTCTTCCGGACCGGTCGAAGCAGGGGCCGACCGTCGTCTGGTTGTCGGCGCCGTCGGTCGAACGTGTTCATCTCCAGTCGACATCCACGCGTGTCGTACGGAAACAGGCGATCCGGAAAAAGTTCATCTCCAGCACCGATCGCCAGGGTGTTCGTGGTGGACGCCAGGTTGGAGCCGGTGCGTCAGACAGGCTCATCGTTGTGGCCGGCGGCACTGGCCGGGCGCCGGTTCGGTGGCGGGGCTGATGGTTCCAGCCAACCGAGTCGCTCGGCCAGTCGCCGGGCGCTGTTGATGGCGGTGGCGATGTGGGGGGAGGGGTTGATGTCGTGCCACAACAGTGACCAGGGGTAGTGGGTGGCAGGTGCGATCAGGGGCCGCCAGGTCGTGCCCGGCCGGTTGGAGGTGCGGAATGAGGATGGCACGCAGTGCACGCAGCGGTGCTGAAAGACAAGGTCGGCCGCGGCTCGGGAGCTCTCGACGGTGCCCTCGTAGAGGGTGGGCGCGAACCCGGCCGCACGGCACAGATCGATGACGAACCTGTTGAGCTCCGGCGTCTGGGACTCCTCACCGAACAACAGGAGTTCGTCGGCGAGGGCGTCCACGGGTACGCCTTCCATGTCGGCGAAGCGGTGGTCGTCTGGCACCAGCACGCCGAGCGGATCGAGCCTGATCAGCTTGGACGCCACCTCGGTCGGGGCTTGGAGGGCGGGGCCGATGGCGATGTCCAGGCGGCCGTCGGCCAGTTGCCGGTACTGCTCGGGGGAGCCCGCTTCGACCTGGTGGATCGTGATGTCAGGGTGGCTGCGCTGGAGTTCGCGCAGGATCTGCGGCATGGTGTCGTAGCCCGCGTCAATGATGCCGGCACGCAGTGTGGGCGCCGACGTGACGGCGTTGCGCGCGGCCTGCCCTGCCCGGCCCACATGGTTGAGGATCTGACGCGCCTCGATGAGGAAGGCGGCGCCCGCCGGCGTCAGATCGACGTGGTGGGTGCTGCGATCAAGCAGTCGCACGCCCAGCTCGCGTTCCAGCCGCTGGATCTGCTGGCTCAGCGCGGACTGCACGATGTGCTCGCGGGCAGCCGCGCGGCCGAAATGCAACTCTTCGGCCAGCGTCACGAAATAGCGCAACTGACGCAACTCCATGCCCGCCACCCCTTCCCGCCTGGGCGGCGCCCATCCGGGCCATTGCCCCCACTCTAGGTGCCATCTGGGGGTGTGGACCCGCAGAGGAGGGCTGACGCTGGTCGACTGGGCGTCAGTCTCCGGCCGGGGCGTGAACTTGTGATGGCGGGCCGGCGCGGCGGCGTTGGATGCGTTCGCGGTCGGGCCAGTGCACGTTGCTCGCCCAGCCGAGCCGTTCGAACAGGCCGATCATGCCGGCGGACGGGTCGATCTGGCCGCGATCGAGGCCGTGACGGGCGCAGGTGGGCTCGCTGTGATGGCCGTTGTGCCAGCTTTCGCCGAAGGACAGCAGGGCCAGCGGCCACAGGTTCGTCGCCCGGTCGTGGCGGCGGGTCTTGAAGGGCCTGCTGCCGACGACGTGGCACAGGGAGTTGACGCTCCAGGTGACGTGCTGGAGCAGCGCGACACGGAGCAACCCGGCCCACAGGAAAGCGGTCAGGCCGCCGTACAGGGTGGTGGTGATCGCCCACCCGGCCAGGAACGGCAGCACCAGCGACAGCGCGCACAGCGCGGGGAAGGCGCGAGCTACGCGCGTCATGGCCGCGTCGGCCAGCAGATCCGGAGCGTAACGCGCGGCCGGGGTTTTGTCGTCGGCGAACAGCCAGCCCAGATGGGCGTGGGCAAGCCCCCGAAGCTGCCCGCGCAGGCCGGTGCCGTACCGGTAGGGAGAGTGCGGATCACCTGGCCGGTCGGTGAACGCGTGGTGGCGGCGATGCACCGCCACCCAGTCGATCACGTTGCCCTGAAAGCCCATCGACCCGGCGACGGCCAACGCCACGCGCAACCATGGCCGGGCGGTGAAGGAGGTGTGGGTGAGCAGCCGATGGAAGCCGACCGTCACCCCCAGACCGGTCACCACATAGAGAACCGCGGCAAGCAGCAGATCGGTGAGTGTGACTCCCTGCCCCCAGGCCAGGAAGATCGCGACGCCGAGCGCGATGAACGGCAGGACCACGATCGCGGCTGTCAGCCCCACCTGGACCCGGCCGGCCGGCGCGTGCTCCTCTGCCCCGGGGAAGGGCGATGCGCCGTCGTAGTCCTGACGGCGTTCCACCGTCTGTTCGGAGATGGTCATGAAGTGCCTTTCGTCTCGTTCATACGGTCCGCTGGTGTACGTAGCACCAACGCCAGGCCGACCGGGGCTCCATGACGGCCACCACCGGATGGTCGGTTTCCCGGTAGTGAGCCTTGGCGTGGCCGCCCCGCGAATCGTCGGAGCAGGCCACCCACCCACAGGTCAGGCAGACCAGCAGGCGTGTCCAGGTCTGGCCGAGGGCCAGACACTCCTTGCATTCGGGTGGTCCGTACTCCACCGCCGGGAGTTGGTCGATGTGATCGCAGCGCGGGGCCTGACCGTTCAGACCTGCGCGGGCGGTCGCGTTCGTTCCTTGTGCGTCCAGGGTCATGACGACCCCCTCACGGTGACAGCGACGCAAGCTGCGCCGACTGGTCACCTACCATTCACGGAGATCGGCGAGCCGCCGGAAACACGCAATCCCAGCTAGGCTCATCAGCTGCGGCGATAGCGAGCCTCGTCGGTCGGCTGAGACGGGGCAACGGGCTGCTGACCGGCGCTGGACTGCTCACCGGCACTGGCGCCGCGCCGGCCGAACAGATGCAGATGCTGCCGGCCGTGGCCGGATTGCCAGTCGCCGCCGCTGCTGCGGACGCTGAGCACCCGTCATGCTGGCGCACCCACGGGAGGGACCCCGAAGCCGGGATGCGCTGTACTACCTGCCATGACGATCGTTCGCTCCCTGGTGTTGTTCGCCGTGGCCGCACTCGCCGAGATCGGCGGTGCGTGGCTGGTCTGGCAGGGTGTACGCGAGCAGCGCGGCCTGCTCTGGATCGGTGCCGGCGTCATCGCGCTGGGCCTGTACGGGTTCGTCGCCACACTGCAGCCGGATGCGAACTTCGGCCGCATCCTGGCCGCCTACGGCGGCGTCTTCGTCGCCGGTTCGCTGGCCTGGGGCATGGTCGTCGACGGGTTCCGGCCCGATCGCTGGGACGTCATCGGCGCGCTGGTCTGCCTGGTCGGCGTCGCCGTGATCATGTACGCGCCGCGCGGGTGAGCCATGGTCGTCCTCGGAGTGCCGTCAGGGCGATGATGAATCGAATGGAAGGTTTCGAGTTCGCCGCTGATCAGGTGGCGGCGGGTCACCACCCATGGGATCTACTCGAGCCACCTGGCTCAGGCCGGTAAGGGGCAGAGCTCCGCGTACGACGTGTCAGGCGCGACGGTTACCGAGCACGCGGTCTGGTGGCTGTGGCCCAACACCTGCCTGCTGCGCTATCCCGGCCGAGGCAACTTCATGGTGTTGCAGATCATCCCGGACGGCCCCGAAGTGACGCGCGAGGTCTGGGATTTCTATCTGGAGACCGCGGAGCCGAACGACGCCGAGCTGGACAGCATCCGGTACATCGACGAGGTGCTCCAGGTGGAGGACATCGCCCTGGTGGAAAGCGTCCAGCGCGGAATGCGCACCCCGGCGTTCACCCAGGGGAAGATCGTTTACGATCCCGGCGGGTCCGGGTTGTCGGAGCACGCGGTTCATCACTTCCACGGCCTCGTCCTGGACGCGTACCGACGCGAGCTCGAACGGTCCCGCTCGTCCCGCGGGTGATGGAAGCGTCGCCTCGATCGACGCTCAGTTCGGCGCCAAGCACGTCGCGGGCTGGATCCCGGTCGTCGGGGCGATCGCCTTGAGCAGCGCGCTGTCGCGAACGATCGGCATGACTGGGGACGTACGGGGCGGGCGGCTCATGCGGTGAGTCTCCGGAGGTGACTTCGGAGGGCCGGGTTCTGCCGTACGACAGGGGAATCGGGCCGCCTGGCGAGCGGACCTGTTTCGTGGATTTGGCCGGGGTAGTTGTCCTTGGGTCTCAGAGTTCTGATGAGTCTGATGAGGAGGAGACATGCCTCGCGGATCGAGTCCGAAGCGGGAACGCCAGTACGAGCACATCAAGGACAGCGCCAAGCAGCGTGGCGAAAGCGACAAGCGCGCGACCGAGATCGCCGCCCGTACGGTGAACAAGGAGCGGGCCAGGGCCGGCGAGTCCCGGACCGCGAGCCGTACGTCCACCAAGGACATCTCGTCGAGCCGGCGAGGCGGGCTGCGCTCGCATTCCGGCGCGGGCGGCCGTACCAGGGATCAGCTGTACGCCGAGGCCAAGCGCCAGGGCATCAAGGGCCGCTCCAAGATGAGCAAGGCGCAGCTGGAGAAGGCCGTCGGCTGACCGGGCCGGCGAACTGTCAGAGCGCGGCCCGTGCCGCGACGCGACCACTCTCGCGACATCTGCCCTGGCTCCCCGGCGGGTTCCACCTTCCCGGCCGGAGAACCAGGGCAGATCGAGCGATCACCGCTTCAGCGCGGCGGCGAGTTCGTCCTTGGTCATGGACGAGTAGCCTTCGATGCCCTTGGCCTTGGCCCGGTCCTGTAGCTCCTGCTTGGTACGACTCACCGGCTTGGGCGGGGCGGCCAGCAGGTCCGCCTTGGCGGCGCTGAAGGCGCGAGCCAGCTCGGTCAGCCTGCCGGCGGGCACGGCCTTCCGCAGGGCCGGGAGGATCTCGCTCTCCTCTTCCTCGACATGGTGCGTGACCGCCTTGACCAGGTCAGCGAGGACCTGGTCGAAAGCCGGTCCGTCCGGGTCCGTGTCGAGCAGCCGGACCAGCTCCTCCTCGGCCTCGTGATGTTCTTCGGTGCCGTGGTGCACCTCGCCTCGCTCGCTGGGAGCGGCCTTGGCCAGCGCGGGGTAGACCTCGTGTTCCTCGGCACGGGCATGCGCGGTGAACTTCGCGGCGAGCTCGGCCAACAGCGCGGGCCGGTTCTCCCGTTCGGTGCGCAGCCTGTCGAAGAGGGCCTCGACGTCGCGGTGGTCGGCCGTGATCAGGTCGATGACGTTCTGTGTCATGTCGAACTCCTTGTAGGGGTCGCCAGGTCGGCGCTGCTACCCCGGCAAAGCCGTCGCACGCGGGTTTCACCCAGTGACCGACGACACCCCTGGACACGGCGTTGTCGCGGCTGCCTCGACGAATCATCTTCTGGCGGGATCCGGAGTCGACGTTCGAGGCGTGGAAGGCGGGCTCCCGCGAATCCTGCCCGGCGGACGAACGTGCGCCCGGCTGCCGTTGCCCGCTGATCGAGGTGGCAGCCTAAGGAGTGGTTCTGGCGGAGTTGCACAGCAGGGACAGCACGGCGCGCTCGACCGGCCCGTGGGTGGCCAACTGGCCCTCCTCGGTTTCGGAGCCGAGCTTGCTCAGCGAACGGCCGATGGTGCGGCCCCGCTGGTAGGCGTCGATCACGCGGGGGTCCACGTACGAGGCGCGGGCCACGGCGGGCGTGTTGTCCAGATAGGCGGCGACCTCGCGCATCACCCTGGTCACCGCCCGCCGACGTCCGGTCTTGCTCCTGGCCCGGACGGAGACGGCGAGGCCGACGGCCGCCAGCACGGTGGCGTGCCAGGTGCGGAAGTCCTTGGCCGTCACCTCGAAGTCCATGGTCTCCCGCAGGTAGTCGTTGATGTCGTCGCTCCGCACGTCCACCCACTGGCCATCGGCCTGGTAGCGGAGCAGGTCGCCCTTCTCGCCGGTGCGGTGCAGAGCGGTGACCACCTTGCACACGTCGGCGTCGTGGATCTCCACCTCGCGCGCCTTGCCGCCCTTGGCGGGGTAGGAGCACACCACCCGCCCTCTGTCGCAGGTGACGTGTTCCATCCGCAGCGTGGCCAGGCCGAAGGTGTCATAGGACTCACCCCCTACGCGGAAGAACCCGATGTCGAGCATCCGGGCCGCCGCCGCGAGCACGCGCTCACGCGACATGCCGCGCTGAGTGAGATGATCAGCCACGCGCTCGCGGAACTCCGGCAGCCGCTCCGCCATTTTGGCCACCCGGTCGAACTTGATCCGGTCCTGCTCGACCCGCCAGGCGTCGTGGTAGCGATACTGCCGCCGCCCCGCGCTGTCGGTGCCGACCGCCTGGATGTGGCCGTGGGGATCGCGGCAGATCCACACGTCGCTCCAGGCCGGAGGCAGCACCAACGCTCTGATCCGGGCCAGGGTGCGCCGGTCGCGCACCGGCTGTCCGCTCGGATGGAGATAGCGGAACCCGCGTCCCTTGCGCCGCCGGGTGATCCCCGGCTCGGCGGGATCACTCTGCCGCAGCTCGGTCACGTCCGCTCCGGTCGACCGTCGGTCAGCGGTCCCACGGTGGCGTGTCGCCCATCTTTTCGTAGTAGCGGGCGAGATGGGCCTTGACCCTGCCGACCTCCTCCTTGGGGAGGTCGATGCCGCCACGGGCGCCCTGCATGATGTTGCCCGCGGCCATGATGGCGCGGGGCACGGCCTTGAGCCTGTTGTCGATGACGTCCGCGATCAGCAGCTTGTAGCTGGTGAAGTTCTTCGGCTTGTCGCCGTCGTACCAGATGTGGGCGTCGCGGTAGGCGGCGTCCGGTTCGTCCTCGGCATCGGCCCAGTCCCGTACCCGCTTGTCGGCGGCGTCACCGTCCCATGCGCGGTCACGGTCGGCGAGCGGCAGATCCTGAAATCTCGTTACCGTCATGTCGCGTCAGCTACCCCGCCCCACCCCGGTAAACGGCGGCCGTCGTACGGTCACTTGGCGACAAACCCCCTCATTCCCCCATCAATTGTCAACCCGCTCTCACCTGGAAGGACACGGTTTGCTGTCCGCCGGAACCTGCCTTCGACGTTGATCGTTCAGGCGGATGGCTGACACATGCCAACAACCGTCGACAGGGAGAACAAAGTCGTGGTCTTCAAACGGATGCTGGGTGCCTTCGGTGTGGGCGCCCCCTCGGTGGACACCGTCCTGGCCACTCCGCGGATCCAGCCGGGAGGGATGCTCACCGGTGAGGTACGACTCACCGGCGGCGACTTCGACGCCGAGATCGAGCACATCACCCTCGGTCTGGTCGCCCGGGTCGAGGTCGAGCACGGTGACGGAGAGGGATCCGGAGTGGGCGAGTTCTCCCGCGCTCAGGTCTCCGGCCCGTTCACCCTCCGCAAGGGCGAGAACCGCACCATCGACTTCAGCGTCTCCGTGCCGTGGGAGACCCCCATCAGCGAGATCGGCGGCCAGCACCTCAACGGAATGGCGCTGGGCGTACGCACGGAGCTCGCCATCGCCAAGGCCGTCGACAAGGGCGACCTCGACATGGTCGCGGTCGAGCCGCTGCCCTCCCAACTGCGCATCCTGCAGGCGTTCCTGCAACTCGGCTTCCAGTTCAAGTCAGCGGACCTGGAGGTGGGGCAGATCTACGGCTCCGGTCAGCAGCTGCCGTTCTACCAGGAGATCGAGTTCTACCCGCCGCCCCAGCACGCGGGGAGCGTCGGCGAGGTCGAGCTGACCTTCATCGCCAACCCAGGTGGGCTGGAGGTCATCCTGGAGGCCGACAAGCGGGCCGGCCGCTACGGCGACGACGCCATCGGCCGCTTCACCATCGGTCACGACGACGCCATGCACACCGATTGGCCGGGCGAGCTCGACCGCTGGCTGGCCGGCCTCAGCCAGTACGGCGGCCACCAGGGCGGCTTCGGTCACGACGGCTACGGCCACGGTGACCACCACGGCGGCTACGGCCATCCGCAGCACCATGGCCATCACGAGCACCGGAGCGGCCCCGGCATGGGCGCGGTGGTGGCGGCCGGCGCCGCCGGCGTGGTCGGCGGGCTGGTGGCGGGGGAGATCGTCGAGGAGATCTTCGAGGACGAAGAGGAAGAGGGATAGGACGCCCGCCGGGGGCCTGTTCGCCGCTGAACAAGGCGGCGAACAGGCCCCCGGCGCGTCACCACCAAGACCTGGTGCGGGGCTACCCGGGTGCGCGGCCGGGCCGGTCCAGTCCGGCCGCGAGCTGAGTGATCGCCGTGTCGACCTGCCGGCCGAGCAGTGTCGTGTCCAGCGGCCGGTCCGAGCCCGCTGTCTGCTGGAGCCACTGGTTCATGACGACGCGCAGCGCCGTCAGGACGGCCGCCGCGCACAGCAGCGGATAGAGGGCGTCTCCGGATCGTTCGGTTGTACGGTCCGCGGCGGGCGGCGTCGCCGGGTGATCGATGTGCTCGGCGATCGCTTCGGCCAGCGCCTTCTCCTGGGCGGCGAGCACGGCCAGTTGCTGGGGCACCAGCGTCGGAGAGGCGCGGATCAGTCGCAGGGCGCGGATGTGGTCGCGGCTGGCGACGTCGCTCTGGTTCATGACGATCAGCACCGCCTCGCGGAACGCCTGGAGCACCGTCTCCGTCCGCGGCCGGGCCCTGAACTGCGCGATGAGCTCCTGCGAGCCCGCCGACAGGGAGGCCGCGACCGCTTCCTCCTTGCTGGAGAAGTAGTTGAAGAAGGTGCGCAGCGCGATGTCGGCCTCGTCGGCGATCTGCTCGACGGTGACGTTCTCGACGCCGTGGCGCAGGGACAGGCGGAGCGCCGCCTCGCGGAGCGCGGCGCGGGTGGCCTGTTTCTTGCGTTCGCGGCGGCCGATGACCGGCTCGGCGTCACCGTCCACGTCAGGACCAGGCGACCGGGAGGGCGTGCACGCCGAAGATGAGCATCTCGTCGCGCAGCGGCACCTGCTCCGCGGGCACCGTCAGGCGCAGGTTGGGCAGGCGGGTGATCAGCTCCCTGAGGCCGACCTGCATCTCGATGCGGGCCAGCTGCTGGCCCAGGCACTGGTGGACGCCATGCCCGAAGGCCAGGTGCGGCGTGCGGGGGCGCTTCACGTCGAGCCGGTCGGCATCGGGCCACTGCTGGGGGTCGCGGTTGACCTCGGGGGTGGCGATCACGACCGTGGCGCCGGCGGGGATGTCCGCGCCGCCCAGGGTGACGGGCTCGGTCGTGACGCGGCTGACGCCGAGCTGGATGATGGACAGGTAGCGCAGCAGCTCCTCGACCGCGTTGTCGATCAGGTCTGGGTCGGAGCACAGCGCGGCGAGCTGGTCGGGGTGTTGGAGCAGGGCGAAGGCGCCCAGGCCCAGCATGTTGGCGGTGGTCTCGTGGCCGGCGCCGAGCAGGACGAGGGCGACGTCGACCAACTGGGCATCGGTCAGCGGCGGGTCGGCGTCGTGGACGAGCCCGGACAGCAGGTCGTCAGCCGGGTTGGCGCGCTTGTCGGCCACGAGGCGCTGGATGAACGCGTACAGCTCGGCGCTCGCGACGGCTCGTTCCTCGGCGGTGGCGTTGGCGTTCAGCCCGATGGCGGTGCGTTCCTGGAACTCGCCCCGGTCGGCATAGTCGACGCCGAGCAGCTCGCAGATGACCAGCGAGGGCAGCGGCAGCGCGAACGCCGGCACCAGGTCGGCCTCGGTGCCGGCCGCCTTCATGGCCTCGATGTGCTCGGCGGCGATCTCGGTGACCCGGTCCTCCAGCGCCCGCATCCGCCGCACGGTGAACTGGCCGGTCAGCAGCCGCCGGATGCGGGTGTGCTCGGGCGGGTCCATGAAGACGAAGAAGCCGTCCTCGCGGCTCTCGACGGCCGGGCCCGGCGGCAGGGTCCCGGCCTCGAACTCGGCCACCTCGTGCGGCTGCAGTGACGTGGCCTCGCGATGGCGGACCCGGTCGGCGCTGAAGCGCGGGTCCGACAGCACGGTACGGGCCTCTTCGAAGCCGGTCACCAGCCAGGCCCGCGCGCCGTTGAGCAGTCGCAGGGGCTGGACCGCGCCCTGACCGCGCCGCTCCCGCAGGCCAGGCGGCGGGTCGAACGGGCAACGGCCGCGCTCGACCATGTCCGCGGGGATGATCCGGCGCATCGCCGTGGGGTTGGCCTTGGGGGAGTCCTCGGTCAGGCCGGCGTTGTCCACGGGCACATCCTGTTCTCGGGCGGAGCCGTTCACCGGCCGCCCGCAGCGAAAGACGGACCCACACCATAAAAGATGCACGGCGCGCATCGATGCATGCCACGCACGAATGTCGCCGGCAGTCGCGCCGGCGGACACCTGCGGCTCAGGAATCAAGTACGGCGGCGACGGCTTCGATCTCGACGAGCTGGTTGGCGTAACCGAGCACGGTGACGCCCATCAGGGTGCTCGGCACATCATGATCGCCGAACGAGTCCCGGACCACTCGCCAGACGCTCCCCAGGTCCTCCTGCCGCGTGGACGCGACGAGGACCCTGGTGTTGATGACGTCGCGCAGCGATGCGCCGGAGGCGGCGAGCGCAGCCCGCATGTTCTCGACGGCCTTGACCGCCTGACCCGTGTAGTCCCCGATGGCCGCCGTCGAACCGTCCTCGTTCAGCGGGCAGGCTCCGGCCAAGAAGATCAGCCGCGACTCGGCGGGCGCGGTGGCCGCGTACGCGTACTCGGCGACGTCGGACAGGGCGGTGGAGCGGATCAACGTGATGGCGCGAGGCACGGTCGTTCCTTTCGCATTCAACTGCAAAGCGACCAATCTGGCACAGTCGTTCTGGCTGCCGCCTCCCCTTTTATCCGCCCGCCGTCACCCGGATGGCCCGGGTCGCCGGCCAACTGGTGCGCGCCCGCGGCTGGGACAACCTCGCGGCCGCCGTCGACCAGCAGGCCGGGCTGGAGGTGTTGGAGGGCTTCGAGAGCGAGCGCACGGCCGCCTACGAGCGATCGAGCGTCCACCGACACCGAATTCCCGAGAGTTCGACCAGAAGGCGTCGGCGTCCAATTGACCGCCATTCTCGATCACTGATCAATCGAATGACATTTCACGGCCGAAAGCGTGGGGAAGAGGTGCCGATGGACGTCGCCGGTCAGTCGGTGCCGGCCTCCATCGCGGCGCGGTCGAGCATCTGGTCCTCGTCGGAGACCTCGCCGCGCGAGGCGATGGCCTCGGCGCCGCCCTCCGGCATCTCGCCGATCAGCTCGGTCGGGGGCGCCGGCGGGGCGCCGATGAGCGCGGGGTGGGTGGTGCCGACCATGCCGAGGGTGGCGTACTGCTCAAGCCTGGAACGCGAGTCGGCGATGTCGAGGTTGCGCATGGTGAGCTGGCCGATCCGGTCCACCGGGCCGAACGCGGAGTCCTCGGTGCGCTCCATGGACAGCTTGTCCGGGTGGTAGCTGAACGCCGGGCCCGAGGTGTCGAGGATCGAGTAGTCCTCGCCGCGCCGCAGCCGCAGCGTCACCTCGCCGATGACCGCCGTGCCGACCCAGCGCTGCAGCGACTCGCGCAGCATCAGCGCCTGCGGGTCGAGCCAGCGGCCCTCGTACATCAGCCGGCCCAGCCGCCGGCCCTCGGTGTGGTAGTACGCCAGCGTGTCCTCGTTGTGGATGGCGTTGACCAGACGTTCGTACGCCGCGTACAGCAACGCCATCCCCGGCGCCTCGTAGATGCCGCGGCTCTTGGCCTCGATGACCCGGTTCTCGATCTGGTCGGACATGCCGAGGCCGTGCCGTCCGCCGATCGCGTTGGCCTCCATCACCAGGTCGACCGGGGTGGCGAACTCCTTGCCGTTGATCGTCACCGGCCGGCCCTGGTCGAAGCCGATGGTCACGTCCTCGGTGGCGATCTCGACCTCGGGGTCCCAGAAGCGCACCCCCATGATCGGATCGACGGTCTCGATGCCGGTGTCCAGGTGCTCCAGGGTCTTGGCCTCGTGGGTGGCGCCCCAGATGTTGGCGTCGGTCGAGTAGGCCTTCTCGGTGCTGTCACGGTAGGGCAGGTCGTGGGCGAGCAGCCACTCCGACATCTCCTTGCGCCCGCCGAGCTCGGAGACGAAGTCGGCGTCGAGCCAGGGCTTGTAGATGCGCAGGTGGGGGTTGGCCAGCAGGCCGTACCGGTAGAACCGCTCGATGTCGTTGCCCTTGAAGGTCGAGCCGTCGCCCCAGATCTGCACGTCGTCCTCGAGCATCGCCCGGACCAGCAGGGTCCCCGTCACGGCGCGACCGATCGGCGTGGTGTTGAAGTACGCCCGCCCGCCCGACCGGATGTGGAACGCGCCGCAGGCGAGCGCGGCCAGGCCCTCCTCGACCAGCACCGTCCGGCAGTCGACCAGGCGCGCGACCTCGGCTCCGTAGGCCAGCGCGCGGCCGGGCACCGAGGCGATGTCGGGCTCGTCGTACTGGCCGATGTCGGCGGTGTAGGTGCACGGAACGGCACCCTTGTCGCGCATCCAGGCGACGGCGACAGAGGTGTCGAGCCCACCCGAGAAGGCGATGCCGACGCGCTCGCCGGTGGGCAGGGAGGTGAGAACCTTGGACATGGAACAAGAGTATGCATGGTGGCGCATGGTCATGCAACATCCGGCGCGGTCCAGCATCGGAGGTCGCGTATCGAGGTCACCGCAGGTCGCGGTCTACGAGAGGTCGAGGACGAGTCCGGGGGTGGCGACGCCGATCGGGCCGTCGTACTCGGACTCGGCGGCGGTGCGGGCGGCCACGGGGTCCGTGCCGGGCTGCAGATGCGTCAGGAGCAGGCGCCGGGCTCCGGCCTCCCGGGCCTGCCGGCCTGCCTGGCGGGCGCTCGACAGGTGGCGGCGCGAGTCCTCCGGGACCCGGTCCGCGTAGGTGGCCTCGGCCAGAAGCAGGTCGGCGTCACGGGCCAGGGCCACCACCTCAGGGCTGGGGCCGGTGTCGCCGGTGTAGGCGAGCACCCGCCCGCCCGCCGCCAGCCGTACACCGGCGTTGGGGACCGAGTGCGGCAGCAGGCGGGTCCGCGCCTGGAACGGGCCGAGGTCGAGCGGGTCGCCGGCGGCGAACTCGCGCAGGACGTAGGCGCCGGCCAGCGCCCTCGGGCGGTCCAGCGCGAGCACTGCGTCCAGCGCTCCGGGCAGTGAGTACACGGGCAACGGTGACGAGGGGTCGTCACGGAACGTCCGGGCACGCAGGAGCGGGTTCAGATCGGCGCAGTGATCGGGATGCCCATGGGTGACGAACACGGCGTCGACCTGGTCGGCGGTGATCCGTTCCAGCAGTCGCGGCACCGTCGCGTAGCCGGGGTCGAGGAGAAGCCTGAACCCGTCGTGCTCCACGAGGTAGCCGCCGCAGGACTGGCCCGCGCCCGGCCACGCGCCGCATCCGCCCAGGATCGTCAACAGCATCCATGAACCCTAGTCCGGCGGCCGGCGGCGTCGGGAGGCGTTTCATCTGGGAGAGCCGCTCCCTCCTGCCGACTGGTCAGACCTGGTGCCCGGACGTGAAGTGGGAGCGCGCGGAGTCCCGGTCGAGCGGATCTGAGGGAGACGGCGGAGAATGGGCGGATGGACGCGCGGCGGGCTCGCGAGAGGTTCCGCGGCGAGCGGATCGCCCGCCTCGCCACGGTGAGCGGCGACGGCGAGCCGCATCTGGTGCCCGTCACGTTCGCCGTGACCGGCGACCAGATCATGATCGCGATCGACCGCAAACCCAAGACGACGACGAACCTGAGGCGGCTGCGCAACATCCGGGCGCACCCCCGGGTGACGCTCCTGGCCGACCACTACGAGGACGACTGGGCGCGCCTGTGGTGGGTACGCGCCGACGGCTCCGCCCGCGTCGTCGAGAGCGGGACGGCCTGGGCGTCGGCGATCGACGCCCTGGCCGAGAAGTACGACCAGTACCGGACGGGCCGGCCGGACGGGCCGGTGATCCTGGTGGACGTGTCCCGCTGGTCCGGCTGGTCCTCGTCGGAATAGGGCCGGCCCGGAGCGTCAGAGAGCCGGTCCGAAGCGTCGGGCGGGATAGGGCCGGCCCGGAGGGTCAGGCGGGAGCCGTGGTGCCCGGCAGGGTCGCCGTGGCGGGCGCACCGGCCAGGCGTCCGGCCAGGCGTCTCGCCACGAACTGCGCGAACACCCCGTGGGCGACCACGGTCGCGCCGAAGGCCACGACGATCACCACGATGAGCGACATGCGGGAGTCGGGGGCCAGGATGACGGCCGCGCCGTCGGCGAAGCCGTTGGTCGCCATGCCCCAGCCCGTGACCGCCGCGGTCACCCAGCGGCCGGCCACCCGCACCACGGTCGGCGCGACCGCCGTCACGGCGGCGGGCACGGCGAGGACGGCGAAGACGACGATGACCCCCGCGGTCCCGGCGGCGGTGAAGGTGCTCTCCTCGGCGGCGGCCACCGTGATCGCGCTCATCAGCAGGCGAGCCGTCATGCCGATGACGACACCGGCGGCCAGCGCTCCGCCGGCCGCCGCGGCTGCCGTGGCCGCCACGCGCATCAGGCGGCCTCCCCGCTCGAACAGTTTCCCCATGCCTCACCTTCCATGTTTGAGAAGGTTTTGTATCGGTCCAAAGAGCCCAGAGCAATGCCCGATAGATTCCGTAATGTGGCCGTTACTCTTGATAAATAGCGTTACAAGAAGTTTGGGGCAGGCGAACAAGACGTCCGATGGCCGCCAGCCTCCGTCGCCCGCCTGGGACGACAGTGGATCGCGTGACGCACACGCCCATAGAGTCCAACATCCTCTACTTCGGCACCCCGGTCGTGCTGATCTCCACGATGAACGAGGACGACACCCCCAACCTGGCCCCCATGTCGTCGGCGTTCTGGCTCGGCTGGCGGAGCATGCTGGGCCTGGGCGCGAGGTCCCAGACGGCACGGAACCTGCTCCGAGCCCGCGAATGCGTCCTCAACCTGCCCTCCGACCGGCTGGCCGCGGCCGTCGACCGGCTCGCGCTGACCACCGGCCGCGATCCGGTCCCCGAGCGCAAGCACGAGCGGGGCTACCGCTACGTGCGTGACAAGTTCGGCCGCGCCGGGCTCACCCCGGTGGAGTCGGAGACGGTCCGGCCGCCGCGCGTGGCCGAATGCCCGGTGGCCATGGAGGGCGTGGTCGAGGCGGTTCATCCGGTGGCCGACGAGGACGAGGCGCAGCGCGGCGGCATCATGGCGTTCGAGGTGCGGGTGTGCCGCCTCTGGGTGCACGACGAGATCCGGCTGGCGGGCACCGACGATCACATCGACCCCGACGCCTGGCGGCCGTTGATCATGAGCTTCCAGAAGCTGTACGGCCTCGGGCCGCAGGCGCACCCGTCCACGCTGGCCCGGATCCCCGAGCGGTTCTACCGCGGTCCCGACCTCGACCGGGTGCGACAGGTGACCGGATCCTAGGCGGCGGGTGGGAGGCTCGCCCGCTGCCGGGCATGGTGAGAAGGAGATGGAAGAGGCCGCACACCGTTCAGAGGCCGGCACGGGAGGGTTCGCGTGGTCGGCGCCTGACGCGGCCGGCGTCCACACCGAAGGAGAAGTCCCATGCCGTTGGTCAATGTGAAGGTCATCGAAGGGGTGTTCACCGAGGCCCAGAAGGCCGAGATGGTCACGGCGCTCACCGACGCGATGGTCGGCGTCGAGGGGGAGGCCATGCGCCCGGTGACGCTGGTCGTCATCGAGGAGGTCAAGAGCGGCGACTGGGCGATCGGCGGCAAGCGGCTGACCACCCAGGACGTGAAGGACTTGGCCGCGGGGGCGCCGGCCGGCTGACCGGGACCCGGCCGGCGCCGTGGGCCGAAGCCCATGATCACCGGCAGCCGGCCTGGTCGCCCTTCGGCTGCTACACGCCTCCTACACGCCCTGACGCATGGCCCGGTTGCCGAGCACGAGGCCGACGACGGCGACCACCAGCGTGGCGGCGGTGCCGTACAGGACGGAGGGGTCGGTGAGGTCGCCGGCGAACAGCGCGCGCTGGGCGTCGACGATGTAGGTGATCGGGTTGAGATGGCCGATCACCCGCAGCCAGCCGGGCCCGGCGTCGATCGGCAGGAGCACACCCGAGAGCAGCAACAGGGGGAACAACAGGACCTGGGTCACGATGTAGAACAGGGTGCCGTCCGGGGCCGACTTGATGGCCAGCACGAACGACAGGGCGCCGAGGCCGACCCCGAAGGCGACCAGCATGGTCAGGCCGGCCAGCACGCCCGCCGGGTGCAGCCGGAAGCCGAGTGGCAACGCCAGCGCGATGATCAGCACGGCCTGGGCCAGCAGGATCACCATCGTCTTCATCGTCCTGCCGACCAGCATGGCCGTCCGGTTCATCGGGGTGACCAGCATGCGCTCCATCGAGCCGCCGATCAGGTCGACCAGCAGCGTGTAGCCGGCGGCCATCGGCCCCGACAGGCACATCATCACCAGGATGCCCGGCACGAACCACTGCCAGGAAGAGCCCACCGCCCCGTCCAGCAGCGAGCCGAACAGGAACAGGAACAGCAGCGGCTGCCCCATGTCGAAGAGCAGGCCGACCGGCTCGCGGACGGCGGGTGTGATCTCGCGGGTGAAGACCGTCGCGGTGTCACGCAGGAATGTCGTCATCGGTGAGGCTCCTTCCGGTGAGCGTCAGGAACACGTCGTCGAGCGTGGGACGGGTGGTCTCGGCGGTGGCGGCCTTGACGCCGGCCGCCTCCAGCGCGCGCAGGTACTCCGGCAGGGCCGCCGCCGCGTTGCCCACCCGGAGCCGGACGGTCGTGCCTTCGGCGGTGCCGTCACCGATCCGCGCCGCCGTCTCCGCCTCCTGCTCGGTGTCCGTGGTGATCGTGATCTGGTCGCCGGCCAGGTCGTTCTTGAGCTGCGCGGCGGTGCCGTCCGCGATGATCCGGCCGTTGTCGATGATCACCACCCGCTCGGCCATGCTGTCGGCCTCCTCCAGGTAGTGGGTGGTCAGGAAGAGCGTCGTGCCGTACGCCTCGCGCAGCCGCATGATGTGCGTCCAGATGTCGGCGCGGCTCTGCGGGTCGAGGCCGGTGGAGGGTTCGTCGAGGAAGAGCAGGTCGGGGCGGTGGATGAGGCCGAGCGCGATGTCGAGGCGGCGTCGCTGGCCGCCGGAGAGCGTGCCGGGCTTGCGCTGGGCGAGCGGGCCGAGGTCGAGCAGGTCGAGCAGCTCGTCGGCGCGCTCACGGGCCTGGGACGTGCCGAGGCCGTAGGCGCGGCCCTGGATGACCAGCTCGTCGCGGGCGCGGAAGTTCTCGCCGGCGCTGCTCTTCTGGCCGACGTAGCCGATGCGGGCGCGGACCTTGGCCGGCTCGCGCGCCACGTCGTGACCGGCCACGGTGGCGGTGCCGCCGGTGGGGGGTAGCAGGGTGGTGAGCATGCGCAGCGTGGTGGACTTGCCGGCGCCGTTCGGGCCGAGGAAGGCGACCAGCTGTCCGCTCTCGACGTCGAGGTCGATGCCGCGGACGGCTTCGACGGTCTGTTTTTTCACCTTGAACACTCGGGTCAGTCCCCGGGTGTGAATCATGGTCGTGCTCCTCCGGGCATGGCAAAGAAACCCCTGGTCGGGGGCCGTTTGGGATCGGAATCATCTTGGGGCGCGGAAACCGGATTTGGCAAACGTGAATGTGACGTACACATACGGCTCTGACCTGCGAAAACAGCGACATGGGCGGCGGTCCTGTCAGCGCGATTTCAGGGCCGCTGACATGCGGTTATCCGGTGTCCGTGAAAGTTTTTCCGGCGAACGGGCGGGGTGACTCCTGCAGAACTCCTTCTGCGCGACTTTTAACGCCATAAGGCAGGATCAAGGAGGGGGGAGTTCGGGCGGGCGAGGGGAGTTCGGGGTGTCGGGGAGGCGCCGGCTGGCACTGGTGACCGTCCTCGTCCTGGTGACCGCCACGGGGGCGGTGCCGTTCCGGACGAACGTCTTACCGGAGATCGTGCGGATCGCGTTCGCGATCGAGAAGCGGGAGATCGTCTACGCGTGGGGCGGGGGACACGCCGAGGATCCGGGTCCGTCGAAGGGCACCTGCCTGGGCTACACCGGCAGGATCAAACCCTGCCCGGCGGCCGACACGCGGGGGCTCGACTGCTCGGGTTTCACTCGGTGGGTGTACGCGCTGGCGCACGGGGCGGACGTGCTGGGCCCGGGTAACACCGATGACCATGTACAGAAGATGCGCCGGGTGCGGATCGCTAGACCCGGCGACTTAGTCTTCTTCGGGAAAATCACGAAAAAGCGAGTCAAAACCCACCACGTCGGCATCTATCTGGGTGACGGAAAGATGATCAACGCCCCCGAGACGGGAGCCGTCGTCCGGGTCGATCCGATCGGCCGGATCAGGGACTTCGCCGGCTTCTACCGCCTCTGAGGCCGTCTTGGTATGGCTGTAACGCGTGTCACGTCTCGGAAATTGAGAGACCCGAGGGCTACTGTGTGCCGCTATGGACAGGCGATGGGTGGGCACGGGTGGCATCGAGGTGATCCCGGTGGTGCGCGCGGGGCGGCAGGTGCTGCGCGTACGCCGTGACGGGTGGCTCGTCGCCGACTGCGTCTCCGTCGCCGAGGTGGCCCGGCACGTCGACCTCGCCGATCTCTGCGAGGTCGTCGAGCTGCCCCGGCAGCGGGGCTACGAGGCCGTCGGATAGTCGTCCCGACAAGTTCGCATCATGGCTGGACCCCGTGTATGGTTACACCTGTCCGCAGCGCGGACAGGCCCCTATAGCTCAGTCGGCAGAGCGTCTCCATGGTAAGGAGAAGGTCAACGGTTCGATTCCGTTTGGGGGCTCCAGCTTGGACGAGCCTCACCGGGAATCTCAGGTGGGGCTCTTGTTGTTGATTTCAGTGGTCGGGTGTTCTTGGGGCATACTAGGAGCACCTCACCTGACCAGGCGGAGTTCGTATGCGCTCCCCAGGTCGGGTATCCTCTACGGGCCGGGGGTTTCGTCCGGCTCAAAGGCGGAGTAGCTCAGTCAGGCAGAGCAAACGGCTCATAATCGTTGTGTCGCCGGTTCAAGTCCGGCCTCCGCTACTGCCCTTTCTCAGGTCGTCGACCTGAGTTGGGGCATGTCCTAATCCCGAACGTAGAAAGGCACTCCCACGTGGCTGCCACCGACGTTAGGCCGAAGATCACGCTGGCCTGCCAGGAGTGCAAGCACCGCAACTACATCACGCGGAAGAACCGGCGAAACGACCCGGATCGGCTTGAGCTGAAGAAGTACTGCCCCAACTGCCGCTGCCACCGCGCGCACCGCGAGACCCGCTAGCTCTTCCCGAGCGCGGTCTTGCCGGGCAGCACCTGCCTGGTTCACATCGCACAACCGGCGTCCCGACCGTGGGCGCCGGTTTGTCGTGTCCGAACTCCGTTCCGGCGGCTCGTCTCCCCATCCCGCTGCCGTGTGTCCACCTTCCCGGCGCGGGCAAAATCGCGGAGGTCCCCGGCGACAGCCGAACCTTGTTCTGTTAGCGTCTGCTCCAACGTCGGCGGACCTGCGAGGGAGCACAGATGGCCTTGAACCGTGACTTCGTTGGAAGGACGTACGCGTCCACGACCCCGTACGAGGTCAGCCGGGTGAAGATCAGGGAGTTCGCCGCGGCGATCGGTGATCACAACCCGATCTACCGCGACAAGGAGGCCGCCCAGGCCGCCGGGCACCCCGACGTGGTCGCACCACCGACCTTCCCCATCGCGTTCAGCCTGCAGAGCGGTGGCGAGGCGCTGGCCGACCCCGACCTCGGCCTCAACTTCGCCATGGTGGTCCACGGCGAGCAGCGGTTCGAGTACCACCGGCCGATCTACGCGGGAGACGAGCTGGTCACCAGTTCGACGATCACCGACATCCGCAGCGCTGGCCGCAACGAGTTGCTCACGGTCAGGAGCGACATCACGACCGTGGCCGGCGAGCCGGTCTGCGTCAGCTACAACACGATCGTCGAGCGCGGAGGAGCGGCCTGATGACAGCCACGGTGAAGTACGACGAGGTCGAGGTCGGCCAGCAGATCCCGGCCGCCGACTACACGGTGCGCAGGCTCGACCTGGTGATGTACGCGGGAGCCTCCGGCGACTTCAACCAGATTCACTGGAACGAGCGGTTCGCCAAGGCCGTGGGGCTGCCCGACGTGATCGCTCACGGGATGTTCACCATGGCGCAGGGCGGCCGGTTCGTCACCGACTGGGCGGGCGACCCCGGCGCCGTCGTCGACTACGGGGTGCGGTTCTCGTCGATGGTGGTCGTACCCGACGACGACCAGGGGGCCGTGATCACGGTCAGCGGCGTGATCGAGGAGAAGCTGGACGACAAGCGCGTGGTCGTCGCCCTGACGGCCAGGTCGGGCGACGCCCGGGTGCTGTCGAAGGCCCGGGCCGTGGTGCGGCTCGCCTGACCGCGCCGCACTGGATGTCGCGCTGGATGCCTGCCGTGCTGGGTGTCGTGCTCGGTGTCGTGCTGATGCCGTGATGATAGGGCCGGCGGCTCCAGGGTAGGCGGGTCCCTATGACTGAAGCCCCACATCATGTCAAGGTCTGGCCCACGGTCAGCTCGATCCCGGTCTCGGCGGTGACCGACGACTCACCGCCGGGCCGGCTGCTCCCGCCGCGGATCGAGGAGGTGGCCGGCGCCAGCGGCACCGGCCGTGACTCCACGGGTGGCGCGGCCGGCGGGGGCGCGGGTCGTGACTCCACGGACGACTCCAGGGGCGGCGCCGCGACGGGCGTGGGCACGGGCCGGGCCAGATCCGCCACCGGGGGCGCGCGGGTCAACCCGGCCGCCGAGTTCGGCTTCTCGGGCGACCCGGGCCAGCACGGCACCCCCGACGACGACATGCTGCACGCCCAGCGCGTCTGGGACGGCACCCTGGCCACCAACCGCCTCGACGACCTGGGCGTCAACACCGAGCGGCAACGGGTGGTGACCGCCGACGTCACCACCACCGTGGGCGTGCTCGTCGACGGCCGCCCCGACGACGTACGCCGGTCGCTGCGTTCGGTCCTGGACCACACCGGCGCCGCCGTCCTCGCTCTTGACCTGGGCGACGTGGACGGCGCCGGGCGGGTGCTGCGCGAGCTGGCCGAGGAGTATCCGGAGCGCGTCATCGCCTGGCACGTGGCCGAGCGGCCCGCCTGGCACGGCGGCACGGCGTCGTGGGGCGAGAGCCGTACGAAGCTGTTGCGGCTCGACACCTCAGAAGTGCACGTACTGCTGGAGACCCTTGTGACGCTGGACGGAGACGCGATCACCCCGCTCGTCGCGGCGGTCTACGAGGGCGCGGTGGCCGCCGGATGGATGGGGTACGAGCGCGACGGCGACAACTGGCGAGAGGCCGCTCCCGGCCGGGTGGCCGCGCTGAGCGGCGACCTGATGGCGGTGCGGAGGTCGGTGGCGCTGGGCGCCTCTCCCGAGGACGCCCGTGACGGGTTCGAGCTGTCGCGCGCCCTGCGTGGCGAGCTGGTCGTCCCCCGCGACCGGCTGGAGGTGCGCCGCACACAGGCTTACTAGGGCTGGAAGTGCGCCGCACACAGGCTCTCCAGGGCTGAAGGTGCGCCGCACACAGGCTCTCCGGGGCCGGTGCGCATCTCCTAAGCTGGGGCGCATGCAGAAGCTCGCCCCGTACACCACGCTGGGCCTCGGCGGGCCCGCCCGCCGATTCGCCGAGGCCGTCACGGCCGAGCAACTCGTCTCTCTGGTGGCCGACGCCGATCGGCGGGCCGAGCCGACCCTGGTGCTCGGCGGCGGCAGCAACCTGGTGGTGGCCGACGAGGGCTTCGACGGCCTGGTCGTCCGGGTCGCGACCGAAGGCGTGTCGGTCTCCCGTGACGGCGAGGAGGTGCTGGTCACGGTCGAGGCCGGCGAAGACTGGGACGCGCTGGTCGTCCGCGCCGTGGCCGAGGGGTGGTCCGGCATCGAGTGCATGTCGGGCATTCCCGGGCTGGTCGGGTCGACGCCGATCCAGAACGTCGGCGCCTACGGCCAGGAGGTGGCCCAGACGATCAGGTGCGTGCGGGCCTACGACCGCAAGACCCGGCAGGTCGTCGACCTGGAGGCGAGGCAGTGCGGGTTCGCCTACCGCACCAGCGCGTTCAAGCGTGACCTCGCGCGTCACGTGGTGCTCGCCGTGACCTACGCGCTGGACACCTCGTCGGTGTCGGCTCCGATCGCCTACCAGGAGCTGGCCGGAAAGCTCGGCGTCGAGCTGGGCGAGCGGGTCCCACCGGCCCGCGCCCGCGAGGCGGTGCTGGAGCTGCGCCGCGGCAAGGGCATGGTGCTCGACCCCGACGATCCCGACACCCGCAGCGCCGGGTCGTTCTTCACCAACCCGATCCTGAGCGCCGAGGAGGCCGTCGACCTGGAGAGCCGCGCGCCCGGTCACCCTCGCTGGGACATGCCCGGCGGCGCCGTCAAGGTGCCCGCGGCCTGGCTGATCGAGCAGGCCGGCTACCCCAAGGGCTACACCCTCGGCCCGGTCCGCATCTCCACCAAGCACACGCTGGCCCTGACCAACCCGTTCGGCCAGGCCGCCACGGCCGACCTGATGGCGCTGGCCGGCCAGGTGCGCGACGGCGTCCGCGAGAAGTTCGGGGTGACGCTGGTCAACGAGCCGGTTCTGGTCAACTGCGCGCTCGCGGAATAAGGCGCGGGTAATGCGCTGTTAAGGTTGTTCGGAAACACCGAAGGGGAGTAGTCCCAATCGCGTGATCGACACACTGGCGCCTCACCGCGCCCGGTCACGCGGGCCTTCGCGGGCGGACGAGACCTTCGGCCTGGCAGTCATGCGAACAAGTCGCTGCCGGGCCGAAGACGTGCCCGCACCTCTCCCCGGGCGCCACGGTCCGGTCGCGCGGAAGAGGACCGTTGGAAGCGTTCTGGATCAGCCTCGTCGTCATCTTCGTCGCCGAGCTCGGCGACAAGAGCCAGCTCATGGCGATGACGTTCGCGACCCGTTTCAAGATCTGGCCGGTGCTGGCGGGCATCACGATCGCGACCACCGCCGTACACCTCTTCAGTGTCGCCGCCGGCGGCCTGATCGGTGACGCGCTTCCCACCACCGCCATCTCGGTCGTGGCCGGTCTCGCCTTCCTCGGCTTCGCCCTGTGGACGCTGCGTGGCGACGAGCTCACCGACGAGGAGTCGAGTAAGGCCCAGCGCACCACCAGGAACGCCGTCATCGCCGTGACCGTCGCCTTCTTCCTGAGCGAGCTGGGCGACAAGACCATGCTCGCCACGATCACCCTGGCGACGCAGCACGGCTGGCTGGGCACCTGGATCGGCTCCACGGTCGGCATGGTCGCCGCCGACGCGCTGGCCATCCTGGTGGGCCGCTTGCTCGGCAGGCACCTGCCGGAGAAGGTCATCAGGTACGGGGCCGCCGCCGCGTTCGCGGTGTTCGGCGTCGTGCTCCTGGTCGACGCGATCCTCTGACCAGGCCACCGCGCCGGCTACCTCGTCAGCAGTGAGAGCCGGTGCGCCGCGGCGGCCGCCTCGCCCCGGGTGGTGACCCCCATCTTGGCCAGGATGTTCGAGACGTGCACGCTGACCGTCTTGGCCGAGATGAACAGCTCCGCGGCGATGTCGCGGTTGGTGCGGCCGAGCGCCACGAGCCGGAGCACCTCCAGCTCCCGCGGCGTGAGCAGCTCGGAGCCCTCCTGCTGGTGCGTGCCGCCGCCGACGCGGCGCGAGAGCGCCTCGATCTCGTCGATGAGCGGCACGGCCCGCAGTGCCGCGGCCAGCGGGCCGGCCACCGCGAGCCGGGACGCCGCGCCCTCCCGGTCACCCGAGCGGGCCGACTCGCCGGCGGCCCGCAGCAGCGCCTTGGCCTGGTTGTGCGGGCGGCTGAGCCGCTCCCAGGCGGCGGCCGCGGCGTCGAAGTCGCCCGAATAGGACAGCCGGTACGCCTCGGCGACCGGCCCGCTGGCCTTGAGCTTCGCCGCCACCTCGGCCGCCTGCCGCCTGACCGCGCGGGCGCGGACCGGCTCGGTGCCATCGGACGCGTCGCAGACCGTCTTGAGCAGCGACAGCAGCCGCCAGCCCAGCATGGCCTTGGGCGACTGGGCCGGGCGGGACAGGATGCGCTCGGCCACCGCCAGCGCCTGGTCGGGCTCGCCCCTGGACAGGTGCCAGCCGATGCGCAGCCGGGTGCTGTTGGTGATGTCCTGGACGAAGTCCTCCGGCCGATCCTTGAGCACGCCGATCTCGGCCAGGATGCTCTCCACCAGAGCCAGGTCGCCTCTGCCCAGGGCGACGTCGGCGCGCACGCGGAGCAGATGGTGACGCTTGCGCAGCGCCGGCCCCAGGTTGAGGGCCCGCTCGACGGTCTCGACGGCCTCGTCCCAGCGGCCGATCGCCTCCAGGGTCTCGGCCCGGTTGTTGAGCACGAACAGCCCGTTGACCCGTAGCCGGCCGTACTTCTTGGACAGCCGCCAGCCCTCCTCGCTCAGGTCGAGGGCCTCCTGCCAGCGGCCGAGCTCATTCAGCGCGTCGATGTTGTTGCCGATCGCCCGGGCGATCAGGCGGCCGGAGCCCTCCTGGTGGCCCAGCTCCAGAGCCTCCAAGTTGGTGGCGAGCGTGGCCTCGGTCTCTCCCGCGATCGAGTGGCCTAGCGCCTGGTTGAGCAGCAGGTCGCCTTCGAGGCACTTGTCACCGAGTTCCCGGGCCAGCCGGAGCCCTTCCTCGACGAGCGCGAAGCCCTCGTCGAGGTCGCCGCTGAGCATGAGGTGCCGGCTGATCGTCATCACCACCTCGACGCGGTCGAGTGTGGGCTCGGGCACCAGCCGCAGGGCGTGGCGCAGGTCGTCGAGGACGGAGGTCTTGCCCTTGTCGACCTTGATGTTGGCCCAGCGGACGATCAGTTTGGCGACCCGGTCCGGCTCGCACGTCTCGTCCAGCTGCGACAGGGCGGCCTTGACGAACTTGATGCCCCGGTCGAGCTCGCCACCGGCGAGCGCGGCCTCGCTGGCCCGTTCGAGCACCGCCGTGTGGTCGGCGCCGATCCGCTCGGCCGCGTCGGGCACCCGGTCCCAGAGCATGAGCACGCGTTCGAGCAGCGGGATCGCCTCGGTGTAGGCGAACGCGCGGAACGACTTCTGCGCCGCCTCCCAGGCGGAGATCAGCGCCCAGAGGTCGTCCCGCGCGCCGTACCAGTGGTGGGCCAGCTCGACCGCGGCGCGGCCGGGCGGGACCAGCTTGCGGTCGCGGGAGATCTCCTCGGCGTAGCGCGCGTGCAGCCGCTGGTACTCGCCGGGCAGTAACTCCTCGTGTACGGCTTCGCGGATCAGGGCGTGGCGGAAGACGTAGGCCCGGTTGTCGGCGATCTGCAGCACGTTGCCGGCGATGGCCGGGCGCAGCGCGGTCTCCAGCTCGATGTCGGACAGGCCGCTCACCGCGGCGAGCAGCGCGTGGCCGACCCGGGTGCCGCCCGCGGCGGCCACGCGCAGCACCCGCTGGGTCTCCTCGGGCAGGCGCTCGACCGAGCTGAGGATCAGGTCCTGCATCGACTCGGGGAAGGTGCAGTCGGCGCCGCAGTCGAGCAGCGCCTCGACGAACAGCGGGATGCCCTCGCTGCGGTCGTAGACCTTCTGCACCGTGGAGTATTCCGGGGCGTTGCCGAGGATGCCGGCCATCTGCTGGGCCACCTCGTCCCGCGACAGGCGGGGCAGGTCCATCCGGTAGACGCCGTCGACCCGGCCCAGCTCGGCGAGCACCGGGCGCAGCGGGTGCTGGCGGTGCAGGTCGTCGGATCGGTAGGTCATGACGATCAGCACCTGCGGGGCGCGCAGGTTGCGGCTGAGGAAGGCGATGAGGTCGCGGCTGGACCGGTCGGCCCAGTGGATGTCCTCGATCAGCAGGATGGTGGGGCGGCTGTCGGCCAGTCGTTCGAGGAGGGTGAGGAACTGCTCGAAGAGCCGGGCGCGGCCGGTGTCGGTCTCGCCGTCGGCGTTCGGCTCGCCGAACTCGGGCAGCAGCCGGGCCAGATCGCGCTCGGCCCCTTCAGGCAGCAGCGCGGCGATCTGGCCGGGGCCCTGCTCTCTGACGAGCTGTCTGAGCGCCGCGGTGAACGGCGCGTAGGCCAGGCCCTCGCTGGAGAGCTCGACGCAGCCGCCGTACAGCACTCGGGCGCCGTCTTCGGCGGCCTTCTCGACGAACCGCTGGACCAGCCGGGTCTTGCCGACTCCGGCCTCGCCGCCGAGTAGCACCGCCGTCGCGGCGCCCTTGCGGGCCTCGTCGAAGACTTCGGAGAGGGACGCCAACTGCTCTTCACGTCCGACGAAGACGGGGCTCACCGAACGTCCCAGCATGTCATCCAGCATGTCATGCCTCACGTAGCGCTTTCGACCGGTTTATGGGGTTTACGGGGGTACGGAAGCCCGGCCGCGAGGGAGGTTGCGGCCGGGCTCTCGTGCGGGGGTCATGCGGGGCGGCGCTTGCCGAAGACCGAGCGACGCTCGGACTTGTTGGCACGCTGGGCCTCTCGTACCTGGCGGTGCCGGGCGGCGGCCTTCCGCAGTTCGCTCGCCTGGCTCTTCATGAGCTGGTACTCAAGCTCGGGGTTCACGGTGTCTCCTGAAATGTCGTGCTTCTTCCTGACATCCTTAAGACTCCCGCTAAGGCCCACCCCGCCACATCGGGCGGATGCCCTATCTCCGGCGGATCATCGGCTGAGATGTACCTAGAACCCCGCCTCGGCCTGCCTTAATCACCTGTGATGGGCGTCGGGTATCGCCCACCACGGCATCGGGAACCGCCCTGGTCGCGTGTCACTCGCTCCCGGTGGTGAGGCTGGGGCCGCCGTCGTCGTGCTTCGAGGTGACGGTGCCCTGGGGGTCGGGCTCACCGGGAGCCGGATCCGCGGGCAGCGGCATCGGGACGGCCTCGCAAGGAGCCACCGCGCCGTCGACCACCGTCAACGACATCGCCCCGGCGACCCTGCCGGGATCGTCGCCGTCCACGGAGATGGCCAGGACCAGCGTGTCGTCGCTGCCCAGCCGTCCCTTCTCGATCGTGAAGTCGATCCCCTTGCCGTCGCCGCCCATGGCCACCCGTATCGATCCCCTGGAGGTGGCCGCCGCGCCTCTGGGCTCCTTACAGGTCTGCCCCTGGGGCAGGTAGTCCACCACGGCCTTGATCCCCGCCGCGGAGAGCTCGGCCTCCAGGTCGGAGGGATCACGGAACTCACTGATCCGTACGCTGACCGAGCCGTCGGACAGGCGGTCCACCGCGAAGGCCGGGGTGGCGCCGCCGAGCACGGTCACCGCGGCCATGGCGGCCGCCGCGACCCCCGCGAGCGCGGCGGCCGCCCCCAGGACGCGGCGTGGGGTACGGCGCGCCGGCGTCCCGGCGGTCACGCGGTCCGTGACCGGTGTTCTGGCGAGGTCGTCCTTGAGCGCGTTGAGCAGGCGCTCCTCGAAATTGCTCATGCCTTTCCCTCCATCTGTACGGTCGACGGCGAAGCGCTGTCTTGAAGGGCCCGTCTGGCCCGGTGCAACCTGACTCGGGCGGTGACCTTGCCGATGTTCAGGGCCGAGGCCGCCTCGGTGACGGTGAGCTGGTCGATCGCGACGAGTTCCAGCACCGCCCGCTCGCCCTCGGGCAGGTCCCGCATCGCCTCCAGGGCGTGCCGCATCCGGCGCTCGGCGTCGATCCGCTCCTCCATCCGGACGAGGTCGTCGTCGTCCATCAACCGCCGGCCGGCGATCCGGCGGTTCACCTCCGCCTCACGAGCCGTCCGGCGGTACTGCGCGGCCACGACGTTGCGCGCCACGCCGTACAGCCAGCCGAGCTCGCTGCCCCGTCCGGCGCGGTAGGTGTGGGCCGAGTCCACGGCCGCCAGGAAGACGTCGGCGGTCAGGTCGGCGGCCAGGTGCGAATCACTCACCCGGCGTGCCACGAACCGCAGGACGGCATCGATATGGCGGCGATAGAAGGCCTCTAAGGCCGCGGGGTCATCATGGAGGCGCACTGGCCTCGCTCCCTTCGTCGTTCGCCCTTACACCTGTGTTTGGCACGAGCGCGGCCAGGCGTTTCCCGCCCACGTCAGACGGGTGGCGACGGGTCCGGTTTGGAGGTAGCCCGGCTGGTCGGCGATGCTGTGGAGGTGTCAACTGTGACTACCTCGATCGCGGACGTCGCCGCGTCCAACGCGACGCTGCGAGCATTCCTGCACGGCCTGCCCGGTGTCGACCGGGTCGGCGCCGACCAGCGGGCCGCGATGCTCGGCACCCGTTCCATCAAGACGACGGCCAAGGCTCAGGCCATCGACCTGGCCATCTCCATGGTCGACCTCACGACGCTCGAAGGCGCCGACACCCGGGGCAAGGTCCGGGCGATGTGCGCCAAGGCGACGCACCCGGGCGACGGCGCTCCCACCGTGGCCGCCGTCTGCGTCTATCCCGACCTGGTGGCGGTGGCCGCCGAGGCCGTGGCCGGCTCAGGGGTCAAGGTCGCCTCGGTCGCCACCGCGTTCCCCAGCGGGCGCACCTCTCTTGAGGTGAAGGTGACCGACACCGCGCTCGCCGTCGGCGCGGGCGCCGACGAGATCGACATGGTGATCGACCGCGGCGCCTTCCTGTCGGGTGACTACCTGAAGGTGTTCGAGGAGATCGTCGCGGTGAAGGCGGCCTGCGGCGAGGCCCACCTGAAGGTGATCCTCGAGACCGGCGAGCTGTCCACCTACGACAACGTACGGCGCGCGTCCTGGCTGGCCATGCTGGCGGGCGCCGACTTCATCAAGACCTCCACCGGCAAGGTCTCCCCGGCGGCCACGCCCCCGGTGACGCTGATCATGCTGGAGGCGGTGCGCGACTTCCGCGACCAGACAGGCAGGCAGGTGGGGGTGAAGCCGGCGGGCGGCATCCGCACCACCAAGGACGCCATCAAGAACCTGGTCCTGGTCCACGAGACCGCAGGCGACGACTGGCTCACGCCCGACTGGTTCCGGCTGGGCGCGTCGTCGGTGCTCAACGACCTGCTGATGCAGCGCCAGAAGCTGTCCACCGGCCGCTACGCGGGCCCCGACTACTTCACCCTGGACTGACGAGCGGGGACGCAGGCGGAGGTCACCGTGGATCTGGCCGAGTGGCCAGGTCGGTGACATCGCCGGTGGCGCTGGTGGCCGTCAGCGCGGTGGCGAACAGGATGAGCTGGTTGAGCATCTTGAGGAAGAGCAGCATCGCCACTGCTCCGGCGACCACCTGGTAGGCGGGGTTGGCGGCGGTGAGGTTGAGCAGGGCTTGGCCGAGGGTCTTGAGGATCTCCAGGCCGATCGTGATGACGAGCGCCGGGCCGATCACCCGGCGCAGCGGCACACGCAGCCGCGGTGGCGCGGTCAGCAGCGCCATGGCCAGCAAGGTGTTGACCCCGATTCCCAGCACGAACGCCGCCACCGACAGGACCCCCCGGGCGGGGGTGGCGTCCACACCTACTGTGTTCACCGCAAGCCAGGTCAGCACCCACTCGGCGGCGAAGGCGACAGTGAGCGACAGGGAGAGCAGCACTCCGAGCCCGGCCACCACGCCCAGGTCGATGATCTGGCGCAGGAAGAAGTTGCCCGGATACTCGTCGAGCCGCCAGATCGCCCTGGTCGCCGAGCGCAGCGTGTCCATCCAGAACAGGCCCGTCAGCGGCAGGACCACGCAGGCCACCAGCCCGGCCGTTCCTCCGGCATCGCGAAGCGCTTGGACGTCCAGGCGCGGGAAGGTGTCGCTCAGGTAGCGCTGCACCTCGGCCAGCGCCGCCGGATAGTCCAAAATGCGGCTGAGGAAGGCGAACCCCAGCAGGCCCAAGGCGAAGGTGGCGAAGAAGGCGTAGTAGGTGAGGGCGGCCGACAGCCGACCGGCGTCGGCCTTGTCATAGCGGATCAGGGCGCGCACCGTGTGATCCAACCAGCCGTGCCGGCTCCTCGCTCGCTTCCAGCCTGTCGCCATCCGGCCGGTCCAATGCCGGGCGGTGCTCATGGGCGGAGTCGGCACGTCGGCGCAATGCGGCCGTGAGCGCGCGCCGCGGTCGTTTCACAGAAGATGACTCACCATGCCGTCGTGAGAAAGCTGGTAGGGCGGAATGCCCCCTACCCACGATGCAAAAATTTACCTCTCCAACATTTTCTTGACTCAATACCTGAGAGCGTGCCTATCCCCGACCGGTGGGGCAGTTGCCCGTCCATGGATTCACCCCAGGAGCGCCTGTTGCGGTTAGTGCCACCGACCTTGGCGAAGATGGCCGCCTGGTGCGCGTGTCTGATCGTCATCGGCATCGTGGCCAACTACGTGTTCGGCTTCGTGGCGACGATGCGCATCGTCGCTCTGCCGGTGGCGGTCGCCCTGCTGCTGACCGCGCTGCTGTTCCCGCTCACCCGGCAACTGCGCGCGTCGGGCCTGCGGGCGATCTACGCCACCTGGGTCACCATGCTCGTCGCCTTCACCGTGCTGGCCGGGACGGGGTGGATCATCGGCGTCCGGGCCAACGAGGAGTTCCCCGGCCTGGTGACACAGGTCAGGCAGACGGCCAAGACGGTGGAGGGCTGGCTCTACACCGGCCCTCTGAACCTGGAGCCCATGCAGCTCAGCGGCTGGGTGGACGAGATCGGCAAGCTGGTGACCGAGCGGCAGCAGCAGATCACCTCGACGGTCCTCGCGGGCACCGTGGTGGTGGTTGAGGTGCTGGCCTCGATCGTGCTCCTGCTGTTCGTGACGTTCTTCCTGCTCAAGGATGGCGACCAGATCTGGTCCTGGTTCCTCAAGGGGTTCGGCCGGATGGCGCCGCGGGTCGACCGGGCCGGACGGACCGCTTGGACCACGCTGTCCCACTACGTGCAGGGCACGGTGGCCGTGGCCGCGGTGCACGGCGTGCTCATGGGTCTGGCGCTGGCCATCCTGGGCGTCCCGCTCTGGGCGGCGCTCGCCGTACTGATCTTCCTGGCCAGCTTCATCCCCATCGTCGGCATCCTCTTCGCCGGTGTGGTCGCGACGCTGGTCACGCTCGGCGCGAAGGGCCCGATCTACGCGCTGATCTTCATCGGCATCCTGATCGTCGAGCAGCAACTGGAGAACCACGTGCTCCAACCGCTGATCGTCGGCCGGGTGCTGCACTTCCACCCGCTGGCGATCATCATCGTGCTGGCCGTCGGCGGCATCCTGGCCGGAATCGCGGGCGCGGTCGTGGCCGTGCCGATCACCGCCATCCTCTACCGGGCCGTGCCCGAGCTCTTCAAGGACGATCCGATCCCCCTCCCGCCAGGACGGGCCCCGGAGCCACCGGCGCAGGCCGTACCTGCTGGGAAGGAACCCGAGCAGAAGGACTGACAGGCTCGGAGGCGGCCGAATTCCTGCGTCGGTGATCACGACACGCCATGAGCGGCGCAGCAGTCGAACCGGCCTGGTCGCCATACCGGCGTCAGGCCGGTGTTCACACCTGGCGATAAGCAGGGCGCAGATCGCTGCTTTCCACCTGGTCGAGCCCATTGGACGATCACGTCACCGCACCTGACTGCTCCGCTCACGCCCGCCCCGGCGATCGCGTTCCTGACCGCCTCACCCTCCCGGGCACGTTGCCCGTACTTCCCACCCGCAGGAGCCAGCATGAACACCGCAGACCCGCCCGGCGATCTCACACCCATCAGGACCACCGGCCCACTCCTGCGTATCACGCCGCTCGTCGACCTCGCGGGCCTGCGGATCGAGGGCGAACTCGACCGCGCCACGCTGCCCGCACTGCCCCTCGCGCTGGCCTCGATGTCGGGCCGTGGCAGCTTCTCCGTCGATCTCAGTGGCCTGGTCTTCTGCGACGTCGGGGGCCTACGCACCCTGGTCGTCGCCGCCGTCGGTCTCCGCGGCGGCCACATCCTGACCATGCGGTCGCCCTCCCCGCAGGTACGACGCCTGCTCAAGCTCACCGGCTGGCACGAGACGGCCGGCCTTCGCCTACAGGCGCAGTCGCTGACTCCGCCCGACCCGCCCGGGCCGAGCCCATGATCCACCTGCCCGATAGATGCCGTCCCGCAGTGAGTGAACGCGCCGAGTCAGCGGGCCTGGCCGGTGTCCGCGCGCGGCATCGCCGGGCGTCTCACTGAAGCTCTCAGCGACCTCATCACCGCCCCGACGTGTGCCAGTGGCCGCCCTCTGGCGATCACCGTACGAGATGAGCTCTTCTCCCCTTCACGATTGCCCGGAGAGGAGGCCCGGACTTGACTGTCTCAGGGGCGGCGACCTTTTCCGAAGGGGGGCCGCCAGGGTGCTCGGGCCGGAGTCGCGTGATCGTCGGCGTGTCACGCTGACCCCGTCGGCTCCGCCGAGTGCCCTGGTCGGACAAGAACGGCGGGCCCGCCCGGCGGCGCTGACGTCGCCTTGACATCGTGGGCGCCTGAGGTGCCCTCGAAGCAGTCGATATGACCGTCTAGGCTGACAGGCGTGACGCCTAGCTACTTCACCCTGGACTGATGGCGATGTTCAATAACGCACCGGCGTTCGAATACGCACCGGCGCCCGAGTCACGCGACATCGTCGATCTCAGTCCTTCGTACGGGCTGTTCATCGACGGTGAGTTCGTGGACGGCTCCGCGACCTCCTTCAAGACCGTCAACCCCGCGACCGAGGAGAAGCTGGCCGACATCGCGGGCGCGTCCTCCGACGACGTCGACCGGGCGGTCCAGGCGGCCAGGAAGGCCTTCGGCGGCTGGAGCGCGCTGCCCGGCTCCGAGCGGGCCAAGTACCTGTTCCGCGTCGCCCGGCTCATCCAGGAGCGGGCCCGCGAGCTGGCCGTGCTCGAGACCCTGGACAACGGCAAGCCCATCCGCGAGTCGCGTGACGTCGACCTGCCGCTGGTCGCGGCCCACTTCTTCTATTACGCGGGCTGGGCCGACAAGCTGGGCCACGCCGGGTTCGGGGCCGATCCCCGGCCGCTCGGCGTGGCGGGGCAGGTCATCCCGTGGAACTTCCCGCTGCTCATGCTGGCCTGGAAGATCGCGCCCGCGCTGGCCTGCGGCAACACGGTCGTGCTCAAGCCGGCCGAGACCACGCCGCTGACCGCGCTGCTGTTCGCCGAGATCTGCGTGCAGGCCGGCCTGCCGCCCGGCGTGGTCAACATCGTCACCGGCGCCGGCGAGACCGGGGCCGCCCTGGTGGCCCATCCCGACGTCAACAAGGTGGCCTTCACCGGCTCCACCGAGGTGGGCCGCGTCATCGCCCGCACCGTCGCCGGCACCGACAAGAAGCTCACCCTGGAGCTGGGCGGCAAGGCCGCGAACATCGTGTTCGAGGACGCCGCCATCGACCAGGCCGTCGAGGGCATCGTCAACGGCATCTTCTTCAACCAGGGGCACGTGTGCTGCGCGGGCTCCCGGCTGCTGGTGCAGGAGTCGATCCAGGACGAGCTGCTGACCGCGCTGAAGCGCAGGCTCGGCACCCTGCGGCTCGGCGACCCGCTCGACAAGAACACCGACATCGGCGCGATCAACTCGGCCGAGCAACTGGCCAAGATCCGCGCACTCAGCGAGATCGGCGAGCAGGAGGGCGCCGAGCGCTGGTCGCCCGCCTGCGAGCTGCCCGGCAAGGGCTACTGGTTCCCGCCGACCCTGTTCACCGGCGTGGCGCTGTCGCACCGGATCGCGCGCGAGGAGATCTTCGGTCCCGTGCTGTCCGTGCTGACCTTCCGCACTCCCGCCGAGGCCGTGGAGAAGGCCAACAACACCCCGTACGGCCTGTCCGCCGGGATCTGGACCGAGAAGGGCTCCCGGATCCTGTGGATGGCCGACCGGCTCCGGGCCGGAGTCGTCTGGGCCAACACCTTCAACCGGTTCGATCCCGCGTCGCCGTTCGGCGGTTACAAGGAGTCGGGGTACGGCCGTGAAGGCGGGCTGCTCGGGTTGGAGGCCTACCTTGACGTGTGACCACAGACGCGGCCGTCGCCGGACCCGCCGCCACCAGGCCACCCGGGGTCACGCCTTCGCCCGTGCCGGCCGGCCCGTACGCACCGGCTGGTACGCCCACCGCTGCGGCGTGAGCCGGTGCGGCCAGGTGTTCGTGCCGGTGCAGATGTCGCAGGAGATCATGTGGAGGGGGCGCGGCGATGAGTAGGTTGGCCGTTCGCAAGACCTACAAGCTGTTCATCGGCGGGGCCTTCCCCCGCTCCGAGAGTGGGAGGTCCTACACCGTGACCTCGCCTAAGGGAGACTTCCTCGCCAACGCCTCGCGGGCCTCGCGCAAGGATGCCCGCGACGCCGTGGTGGCCGCCCGCAAGGCGTTCCCCGGCTGGTCGGGCGCCACGGCCTACAACCGGGGTCAGATCCTCTACCGCGTCGCCGAGATGCTGGAGGGCCGCCGGGCGCAGTTCGCCGAGGAGCTGGGCACGGGCCGCAAGGCGGCGCTGGAGGCGGTCGACGCCTCGGTCGACCGGCTGGTCTGGTACGCGGGCTGGTCCGACAAGATCGCCTCCGTGCGCGGCACCGCCAACCCGGTCGCGGGCCCCTACTTCAACCTCTCCTCGCCGGAGCCCACCGGCGTGGTGGCCGTCGTCGCCCCCGCCGATCCGCTGCTGGGGCTGATCTCGGTCGTCGCGCCCGTGATCGTGACGGGCAACACGTGCGTGGTCATCGCCTCCGAGCCGTCGCCCCTGGCGGCGATCACCCTGGCGGAGGTGCTGGCCACCTCCGACCTGCCCGGCGGCGTCGTCAACGTGCTCACCGGCCGGCAGGAAGAGCTGGCGCCCTGGCTCGCGGCCCACATGGACGTCAACGGGCTCGACCTGACCGGGGTCGAGGACACCGACCTGGCGTTGCGGTGCGAGCAGTCGGCGGCCGAGAACCTCAAGCGGGTCCTGCGGCCCGCCTCGCCCGACTGGGCGGCCGATCCGGGCCTCACCCGGATGACCCGCTTCCTGGAGACCAAGACCGTCTGGCACCCACAGGGCACCTGACACCGAAACCGGCCGGCCTCCATGGGGCGGCCCGATGAGGGCGGCTCGGCAGGTCAGTAGGCGAAGCCGGGCGGGTGGACGAGGGGGTGGGCCGCCTCCAGTTGGGCGGCCAGGCCCAGCAGGTGCGGCTCGCCGCCGGGCGGGGCGACGAGCTGCACCCCGATCGGCAGCCCGCTGGAGTGGGTGGCGATCGGTACGGCCAGCGCGGGCCAGCCGCACATGTTCCACGGCCCGGTGGCGGGGGCGTACCTGACGTTGGCCAGCAGGTTGCGCGCCAGGCCGCGGCGGCCCCAGCCGTCGGCCTTCGGCGGCACGGCGGCCAGGGCGGGAGTGATGAGCACGTCGGCGTCGCCGAACCACTGGTCGGCGCCGTAGCTCCGCCAGCGTTCGCGGCTCCGCTCGCCGTCGAGACTCAGCCTGGACAGCACCCGGCCACCACGGGCGAGGGCGCGCGTGCGGCGTTCGAGGCGCCCGCGGTCGAGCCCGTCGGCCGCCTCGGCGGCCCGCGTGAGCCAGGTGGCGACCGTGGCGGGGCCCAGCCAGAACGGCAGCCGGCTGTCGTGCTCGACGATCGTGTGCCCGGCGACGCGGAGCGTCTCGGCGGCGCCTCGGACGGCCGCCTGGAACTCTCCGTCCATCGGCAGCCCGGCGGGCAGCGGCTGCGGGGCGTAGGCCACTCGCAGGTCGAACGGCTCAGGGCCGGACGGCGGCGGCTGGGGCTCCCACATCTCGTCGTCGTCGGCCCAGACCGACCGCAGCATCCAGGGCGCCGGCTCGATCCGCGCGCCGCCGCGCCACGCCTCGGCCAGCGTCGGGTCGGCGGCCAGCACCGAGAGCGTCAGCGCCAGGTCGGCGACGCGGGCGGCCACCGGGCCGTTCTCGGTCAGGCCGTGCCAGTCGTTCGACGGAGGCGGGATCAGGCCGGTGCCCGGTTTGACGGCGTACACGCCGCAGCAGGCCGCCGGGATGCGCAGCGAGCCCATGCCGTCGTTGCCGAGGGCGATCGGCACCATCCCGGCCGCCACGGCCGCCGCGCTGCCCGAGGACGAGCCGCCCGCCGTACGGGACGGATTCCAGGGATTGCGCACGGTGCCGTAGGCGCTGTCGCCGAAGGCGACGAGCCCCAGCTCGGGCAGGTTGGTCAGGCCGACCACCACCGCGCCGGCCGCGCGCAGCCGGGCGACCGTCTCGTGGTCGCGCGGCGCGGGCGCCTCGGCGGTGGCGGAGGAGCCGCCGCGCGTGGCCTCGCCCGCGACCTCCAAGTTGTCCTTGACCGCCACGGGCACCCCGGCGAGGGGCAGGTCGGCCAGGTCACGGCGGTCGCCCAGGGCCTGCGCCTCGGCCACGGCTTGCTCTCTGACCAGGCGGAACGCCCCCACCCGCGGATCGCGCTCGGCGATCGCGTGAAGGTGCTCCTCGACGACGGTGACGGCCGTGACCTCTCTCTGGCGCACGGCCGTCGCGATCTCGACAGCGGACCTGCCTGCCCACGACATGCCTAGAAGTGTGCAGGTTTTCACCGTTGGTTGCGAGGATCCCGTCCGGCCTGCTTCAGCGCGAGGCGTAGCGCGTACTCGATCTGCGCGTTGACGCTGCGCAGGTCGTCGGCCGCCCACCTGGCGATCGCGTCGTAGACGGACGGGTCCAGCCGGAGCAGGAGTTTCTTGCGAGCCTTCGGCCCCGCCGGAGGCGACTCGGAGTCCGTCGGCTCGCCTTCGCGCTCAGGCATAGAGGCTGCCGGCGTTCACCACCGGCTGGGTCGCCCGGTCGCCGCACAGCACGACCAGGAGGTTGGACACCATCTGCGCCTTGCGCTCCTCGTCCAGCTCGACGACGCCTTCGGCGGCCAGCCGGTCGAGTGCCAGCTGCACCATGCCCACCGCGCCCTCGACGATCCGGGTGCGCGCGGCCACGATCTGGCTCGCCTGCTGGCGGACCAGCATGGCCTGGGCGATCTCCGGCGCGTAGGCCAGGTGCGTGATGCGGGCCTCGACCACCTCGATGCCGGCCAGCTCGGTGCGGTCGCGCAGCTCGGCGGTCAGCTCGGTCGCCACCTCGGCGCCGTCACGCAGGCTGGTGCGCTCGGAGTCGTGGGAGTCGTAGGGGTGGGTGGTGGCCAGGTGGCGGACCGCGGCCTCCGACTGGATCGCGATGTACTGCTCGTAGTCGTCGACCGCGAACGCGGCCTTGGCCGTGTCGGTCACCTTGTAGACGACCACCGCGGCGATCTCGACCGGGCTGCCGTCGGCGTCGTTGACCTTGAGCTTGGCCGTCTCGAAGTTGCGCACGCGCAGCGTGACCGTGCGCCTGGTGGTGAACGGCAGCAGCCACTGGAAACCGGCGTCGGAGATCGACCCCACGTAGCGGCCGAGGAACTGCACCACCTTCGCCTCGTTCGGGTTGACCACGGTGAACCCGCTGGCGACCAGCGCGACGAGCACGCCCCACGCGCCGAGCAGGCCCCACTCGGTGCCGAGGATCTCAGGCCGGATCGCGGCCGCCGCGCCGCCCAGCACCAGCAGAACGAGCAGGACCAGGAACCCGTTCAGTCGGAAAGCACGTCGTTCCATCGCAACTCCTTGCTATCGGGGTGATATCACCATGATAGCCACATGGATCCGCCCGGCGCGTACCGAGTTTCCGTACGATCCGTCGGCGCCCCGCCGGTGGTCACGCCTTCAGCCACACCCGGAGCGGGCCGATCGGGGCGAAGCCGTGCCTGACGGCGGCCGTCACGTCCCCCTCGTAGCCGACCAGCGCGCGACCGGGGAACAGCTCGGCGGCCAGGGCGATCGTGCCGGCCCACGCGGTGTCCTCCGGGCAGCCGTGGGCGAACACGTTGGAGACGCCGGCCACCCGGTCGCTCAGGTTGAGCACCGAGCCGCACACCAGCTCGCCGCCGAGCCGGCCGGCCAGCACCGCCAGGTCGGGCCTGATCAGCAGCTCGGGCCGGAACAGGCCGCCGTCCTCGCCGGGGAAGCAGGCGCGCTCCCAGGCGGCGAGGGTGGCTGGGCCGCGGACCACCTCCCAGACGACCTCCGCGTGGCCGGTCTCCCGGTCGGGCGCCGGGCGGTGGATCCACTGAGCCTCGAACAGCACCTCGAAGCCCGCCGGGCGCAGGTCGAGCGTGGCGAAGCTGTCCTTCACCGACGCGCCGGGGCCCTGGTCGACGGCGTCGAGCACGTCGCCCGCCGTCGCCTCGGGGGACAGGGTGACGGCGTCGGGGTAGTAGAGCGGGGTCCTGACCGGGCTGGTCCAGGCGCGCGGGCCGAAGACGCCCGTGATCCCGTGGGTCCGGCACACCGCCTCGCACCACTCGGCGTTGTTGCGGGCGGCCTCGATGACGCTCATGGGGTCCGTTCCATTGGGGGAGGTGGTGCTGGCGAGGTGGTGCGCGAACCTCAGCGCGGAGCCCGCTTCACGCGCCGGGTGGGTACGGCGGTGAGGGGGTCCTCCGGCCAGGGATGCTTGGGATAACGGCCACGCAGCTCCGCGCGGACCGAACGGTAGCCGTCGCGCCAGAACGACGCCAGGTCGGCCGTGACCGCCACCGGGCGCCCCGCCGGGGAGAGCAGATGGATCAGCAGCGGCACCCCGGCGATCCGCGGCGCCTCGTCCCAGCCGAACAGCTCCTGCAGCTTCACCGCCAGCACCGGCTGCTCGCCCGAGTAGTCGACGCGGATCCGGGAGCCGGTCGGGACCTCGACGCGCTCCGGCGCGACCTCCTCCAGGCGTTCGCTCCATGGGACCAGCCGCCGCAGCGCCGAGGCCACGTCGATGCGTTCCAGGTCGGCCCGGCGGCGGGCCCGGGACAGCTCGGGTTCGAGCCAGCGGTCGGCCAGGTCGGCGAGTGAGTCCATCGGGGGCCACGGGTCGCCGAGCGCGCGATGGCAGAACGCCAGCCGGTCCCGCACGGCCAGCGCCTCCTTCGTCCAGGTCAGCACGTTCTCGGTGCGCAGGCCGGTCAGGACGGCCTCGCGGACGTCGGCGTCCTTCAGCGGGGCGGACGACAGCTCGATCGCGCCGAGCCGCTCCACCACCCGGGCCGAGACGTCGCCGCGCCGCTCGCCCGGCGGGACCCGCCAGGCCACCTCCTCCTCGACGGTGACCGGCACGACCCGCCGCGCGGTGTCCTCGTCGATCTCCACGGCCTGCCGGACGCGGGCCGACGCCGAGCCGGTGGGCCGGTCGGCGACCGCGACGGCCAGCCAGCGCGCCGACCCCAGCCTCGATCCCTGGGCGAGCTGCGCCTCGGTGCCCGACGCCATCAGGTAGCCGCCGCCGCGCCTGCGCGCCACCCGCTCGGGGAACGCCAGCGCCACGACCAGCCCGGCCAGCGCGTCATCGGCCAACCGCTCACCCACCGTTCCGCTCGCCGAGCCCGGCGTCGCGCCCGCCGGATTCGGCGTCGCGCCCGCCGTTCCGGCCGTCCCGCCCGCCGGGCGCGGCGTCGCGCTCGCCGTGCCGGTGGCTTCCGCCGCCGCCTTCGTCCGTACGTCCGCGCCTGTCGACCGGGTGTCGGGAACGGATGCCGTGCGGTGCAGCCGGGTGACTTCCTGGCGCCAGCGGGCGGCGAAGCCGTCGTCGCCCCGGCGGGCCGCGCGCCAGATCTCGACGAGGTCGTCGCCGGCCTCGCGGGGCAGGGGCTCGGACAGCAGGGCGACCACCTCGGCGGCGCGTGGCCCGGCGTCGATGAGCGCCCTGGCCAGGCGGGGATGGACTCCGGCGCGTGCCATGCGCCGGCCGCGGCCGGTCACGCGGGCGGCTCCGCCGGAGGTGTGTTCCAGGGCGCCCAGAGCGTGCAGGGTGCGGGTGGCGGCGGCGAGCGCGGCGGGCGGTGGCGGGTCGAGCAGGGCGAGCCCCTCGGCGTCGGGGACGCCCCAGCAGGCCGCCTGGAGCGCGAACCCGGTCAGGTCGGCGAGCGCGATCTCCGGTCGCGCGTGGTCGGCCAGGCGCTCATGCTCAGCCGCCGGCCAGCAGCGGTAGACGGCCCCCGGCGCCTCACGGCCGGCCCGACCGGCGCGCTGGGCGGCCGACGACCTGGAGACGCGGACCGTGGTGAGCGAGCCGAGCCCTCGGGCGTGGTCGGTGCGCGGCTCCCGGGCCAGCCCCGAGTCGACCACCACCCGGACGCCGGGCACGGTCAGGCTCGACTCGGCCACCGACGTGGTCAGCACCACCCGGCGCGCCGAGCCGGGAGACAGCACGGCGTCCTGGACGCGGGCCGGGGCCTGGCCGTGCACCTGGAGGACCTCGACGTCGCCGAGCATCCCGGCCACCCTGGCGATCTCTCCGACGCCGGGCAGGAAGCACAGCACGTCGCCCTGCCGTTCGGCGAGGGCCCGGCGGACGACCTGGGCGACGTGGGACAGCAGCGCGGGATCGACGCGCAGCCCGTGCGGGGGCGCGACCGGCCGGGCGGGCGGCGCCCACACGACCTCGACGGGATGCGTCGCGCCCGTCGCCCTGACGATCGGCGCCACGCCGGTCGCGGCCGCGGACGGCCCGCCGGCGGCGTCGGCGCCGAGGAGGCGGGCCCAGGGGAGGGCGTCGGCGGTGGCGGAGGTGGCGAGGACGCGCAGGTCGGGGCGGAGCGTGTCACGGACGTCGAGCAGGAACGCGAGCGCGGTGTCGGCGTCGAGGTGGCGTTCGTGGCATTCGTCGAGCAGCACCACGTCCACCCCGGCCAGCTCCTGGTCCCGCTGCAGCCGCTGGAGCAGGACGCCGGTGGTGACGACCTCGACCATGGGGTTGGCGCCCACCCGGCGCTCGCCTCTGATCGTGTAGCTGACGCCCATCCGCTTGGCCGCGGCCCGTACGGCCAGCCGGCGTGGCTCGGCGACCAGCACCCGCAGGCCCGCCTCGGCCAGCGCGAGCGGCACGACGGTCGTCTTGCCCGTGCCCGGCGGGGCGGTCAGCACCGCCGTGCCGTGCCGGTCGAGCTCGGCGAGCAGCAGGGGCAGGACGTCGTGGATGGGCAGTCGGTCGGGCGGACCGATGGGCGGGCGGTCAGACGGGCTCATGCGCCGCCGTCAGCACGGAGTCGAGCAGGCCGGGGAAGCGCGCGTCGAGGTCGTCGCGGCGCAGGCTGATGTACTTCTTCCGGCCCTCCTGCTTGGACATGATCACTCCGGCCTCGCGGAGCATGCGGTAGTGGTGGGACGCGGTCGACTTGTGGACGCCCAGGTCGTCGCCGGCGGTGGAGCACGTCATCTCGCCGTAGGCGGCCAGTCTGCCGACGACCAGCAGGCGTACGGGATCGGACAGCGCCTTGAGCACCTCGGTGAGCTGGATGTCCTCCGTGGCCGGATGCGGGAGCAGGCGCATGGCTCGACGATACCTCCGTCTAACTGTTTGACATGCATCCAACTATACGTCAGTTTGATGCATGTCCAACTTTATTTTGGAGGCCAGATGAATCCGCGGCTCTATCCGCTCGCGTTGGGAAATTTCGCCATCGGAACCGGCATGTTCGTCACCGCCGGACTTCTCACGCCGATCTCCGGTGACCTCGGCATCTCGCTGTCGGCCGCGGGCCAGTTGATGACCGTCTTCGCCCTGGCGTACGCGGTGCTGTCGCCGTTGCTGGCCGCGCTGAGCGCCCGCCTGTCGCGCCGGAGGCTGTTGCTGATCGCGCTCGCGGTGTTCGTGCTGGGCAACGTCCTGTCCGCGCTCGCGCCCACGTACCCGCTGGTCCTGGCCACCAGGGTGATCGCGGCGGCGGGCGCGGCGATGTTCACGCCGACGGCGTCCGGAGTGGCGACCGCGCTGAGCCCGCCCGAGCGGCGTGGACGCGCGCTGGCTCTGGTGATGGGCGGGCTGGCCGTCTCGTCCGCGATCGGGGTGCCGCTCGGCACCTGGCTGGGCGACGTGTCGGGCTGGCGGGCCACGCTCTGGCTGGTCGCCGGGCTCGGCGTGCTCGGCTTCGCGGGGGTCGCGGCCGCGGTGCCCGACGTCGCGACCCTCGCCACGGCCCGGCTGCGCGAGCGGTTCGAGCCGTTGGGGGACCGGAAGGTGCTGCTGGTGCTGGGGACCCAACTGCTGGTGTTCGCGGGCGCCTTCACCGCCTACACCTACATCGGGTCGCTGCTGGACCTGCCGCTGACCGCGATTCTGTGGGCCTGGGGGCTCGGCGGCGTCGTAGGCAACCAGGTGGGAGGGCGGCTCACCGACAGGTTCGGGGCGCGGCGGATGGTGCTGATCGGGCTGGCCGCGGGCACCATGGCCACGGCGCTGATCCCCGTCGCGAACCTGGCGCTGCCCGTCGGGCTGGTGTGGGCGTTCCTGTGGGGCGTGCTCGGCTGGCTGATCGCCCCGGCCCAGCAGTATCGGACCGTCGCGGTGGTGCCCGGCAACGTCCCCGTCGGGCTCGGGTTGCTCTCCTCCGCGCAGTACGTCGGGCTGTTCGTGGCGGGCGTCGCCGGAGGCCTGGCTCTCGACTGGTACGGCAGGGTGGGCGTGATCGCGCTGTCCACCGGGTTCTGCCTGGTCGCGCTGGTCTTCACGCTGGCGACCTACCGGCGGGAGGTGGCGCCGGCGGCAGTGGCGCCGGCCCCGGTCGGGTAGGGGCCCCGTCGGCCCTGGGCCGGGATCCAGCCCAGGGTGACCGCGAGGATGACGATGAGGCCACGCGGTAGGAATTCTCCGTCAGGGACGGCGTCGGCGTCCTCGAAGGCTTTCTTGTCGTTCCCTGGTGCGGATGGGATAAGGCGACTGTTATGTTTTTTGGCGTGACATCTGAGTTCATTTCGAGTCCAGAGGCACTCGCCGTCGAGTACGACCGGCACCTGAAGCAGGTGGCTGACGCGTACGGCGAACTGAACGAGTTGACTGTGAGCACTCGATCGGACGACGGGATGATCACAGTCACCGTGGGACCGCGAGGGCAGGTCCGCAAGATCACGCTCAATCCGCGGGTCTCCCGCGTGCTTGAGCCCTCCGAGCTTGCCCAGGCGCTGATGGAGCAGATCGGTCAGGCCGCCAGTGCGGTCGCCGAGCGGTCGCGCGAACTGCTCGACCCCCTGCTGCCCGACGACCTGCCGTACGGGGGGACCCTTGGAGACCACCCGAACCTCGCTGAGCTCCTGCCTCGGCCGGGTGCCCGATGAGCGGGCAGGGGTTCTCGGTCGACCCGTATTTTCTGCGCAGGGAAAGCGCGGTGATGCGCGAGCGTCACACGGAGATCGACGACGTTTCCAAGCGTCTGCGGCGTGCGTTTGACCGGGACCGAGCCACCCTCGGACAGGACGCGTACGGTGCGGAACTGTCCAAGCACCTCCCGCAAATGGAGGAGACCATCTTCAGCGCGATCGCAAGCTACCTGGACGGGATCAAAGCCACCGGCGACGGCCTGGCCGCGAACGCGATCACGTACGAGTCGGCGGTGTGGCCGTCAGAGTAGGTGCCAGCCCGCTCATGGCGACATGCACGTGTCAAGGGCGTCAGGTGATGCGGTCGCTCTTCTCTGGTCGCGCAACCGTAGGAGTGGAAGGGCTGTTGTGAACGCGTTCGACGATACTCTCGCGGAGCTTGTGGCCGTCGTGGAGCAGCAGGTGCTACACATTGGCGAGCTGCCCCAACGGCTCGGCGAGCTGGAGGCCGTTTCCCGTTCCGCCGACGGACTGGTCAGCGTGACCGTGGGGTTCGGCGGCCAGGTCAGAGCTATCGAGCTGGACCCTGGGGTGTATCGCCGGATGTCGTCCGCTGAGCTCGCCGACCGCATCGTGGAGCAGCTCGGCCGGGCCGGCGCCGCGGTTTCCGACCTGGCCGAGGAACTGGTCGCGCCGCTCCTGCCGGAGGGCGTGCGATACGGCGACGTGTTCGAGCCCGATCAGATAAACCTGAATGCCTTCCTGCCGCCGGGGCTTGACGTCAGCACGCGCTGACAGCTCATGGGATACGAGGGGATCCTCGTCCCGGAGTGGGCCAAGCCATATGTCGGCTGGGTCGTCGGGATGGACTGGCCCGAGGGCGACGAGACCGGGTGCTTCAGGCTCGCCGACGCCTGCATCACGGCTGCGCATGACCTCGTCGCGCACACTGCGGCAGGCGGGCACGAGAGCGCGCGCAAGATCGGCAAGGCATGGGACGGTGCTGCGCACGAGGCCTTCGTCGAGTATGTCACGAGGGAGCTCGGCGGCCGGGAGGCTGAGCTGGTCAAGCGGCTCACCGAGGTTGCCATGGCGTTTAACGCCGTCGGGCTGCAGATCCAGTACGCCAAGTACATGATCGAGATCACTGTCTGGCTGCTGATCGCCCAGCTGGCGTACCTCCTGGTCATCGCCTTAGCACCCGGCGGCGGCGCGTGCTGGGCGCTGATCGCACTACGCGTACGGCTGGCCAGGATGACCGTGCGACAGATCGCGAACAGAGCCTTGACGAACATGGCTCTGTTCGCGGGCATCGTCGCGGGGATGGACGCAGCCGTCCAGGGCGCACAGATGCTCGGCGGGCGTCGCGACGAGCTGGATCGGCACCAACTGGCCTCCTCCGCGCTGATGGGCGGAGCGATGGGGTTGATCATGGGCGGGATCTCGGGCGGGCTCACCCGGATGGCCTCCGATCGCATGCTCATGGGCGTGACCCGGGCCGAGATGACCACCGCCGAGAAACTGCTGGCCGCCGCCAGCACCTCTATCTACGGCCAGGCGGCCCAGTACGGCCTGGCCGGCACTGCCGTCACCGCGGCCGAAATGCTAATCAATGGGAAATTTGACGTCGAGCTGCTCGCAAAGGCTTTCACCTCAAGCGCACTAGGCGCCGACGGCCAGCACTTTCTGACCACCAGGCACTCGCCCGACTTTGGCGCTCCCGAGGGCGCTCCCGGGGGCGCTCCCGAGGGTGGGCCCGACGCACCCCGTTCGCCGCATCCGTCCCAGCCAGGTTTGGATGGCGGTCCTCGCCCCGGCGACGAGAGGCCCGGCGGCAGCGCCCTCAGCCAGGCCAACGCCGCCGATCTCGGTGCCGCGCCGAGGGCGCCAGGAGCCGGCGATCCTGCTGTGCCTGGGGTGCCTGGGGTGCCTGGGGTGCCTGGGGTGCCCGGGGTGCCTGGGGTGGCTGGGGTGCCGGGGGCTGTGCCTGGGGTGCCTGGGGTGGCTGGGGTGCCGGGGGCTGTGCCCGGGGTGCCTGGGGTGCCCGGGGCGCCTGGGGTGCCTGGGGTGCCGGGGTCAGTGCCCGGGGTGTCTGGGTCTGTACCCGGGGCACCCGGGTCTGTGCCCATGCCCCGCGGTGGCGAGTTAGTGGCTCCCCGACCAATCGGTGGCGACCCCGTCCAAGTGAACCCGCCCCTCCCCAGCGCGAGAACCGACGTGCCGCCTCGGGAGGGGGCGACGGCAGTAACGGCGTCCGCCCCCCCGAACTCCCCCCTGCCAGACGCCCCCGCGCCCGGAGCGGTTCGCGACGGGGCAGGCGGACTTGCCCGGAGTGCCGGCCCCACAGCAGCGGACACGTCGAGCGCCTGGCAATCTCTCACCCGGGAAACCCAGGGGACGGTGGGTGACCAGGCGCCGACGACACCCCTAAGGAGCGCGCCCGAGGCGCAGGCCGCGCCAAAGGACGCAACCGGGGTGCAGGCTGCGCCAAAGGACGCAACCGGGGCGCAGGCTGCGCCAAAGGACGCAACCGGGGCGCAGGCCGCGCCAAAGGACACAACCGAGGCGCCGGTTCACGAGAGCCGTCCGCCGGACCCGCCGATACTCGACGACTGGAAGCAGCAAGGGGTCGCGGACGTCGACTGGCTGCGCGAAGTAGACCCGCGGATGGACGCCCTCCTGCGCGAGTTGGAGGGGCGACCCGAGCCCAGTGCGACGCCGGATGGGGCCTACCGAATGGCCGAGCTGGAGGCGTTCAGGGAGGAGGCTCGTAGCCTGTTCCCCGACGAAGTGACCCGGAATCCGGGCCTCAGCAGGATGGTCGAGAAGGCGGTCGATGTCGCCACGGTCCTGTTGGGGCTGGTCGACCGCCAGTTCACGCGCGGGGAGGGAGCCCTGCCGCCGGTCAATGGCACCGTCTGGAAGGAGATGCCTGCCGCCTACAACAACGGTCAACACACCCGGGAAGTCGTCGAAGGCGGCGTCAGGTATACCCTGCGTAGCCGCGAGGTAGACCCCAGAAGTTTCACGCTCGAAGATGTCGTGCTGGTGGTGATCGCTGCCTTGGGGCATGACCTGGTCCAGGGACACGGGAGAGTGCTGGACGAACGCATCGCCGCCGGCTTGACCGTCAAGCTGATGCAACTGCTCATGCCGGAGACCTACACCGAGGCCCACGGGAAGGCGGTCTACGACGGCATCATCGCGACGACCTTCGTGAACGGAGCGCAGGCCGTTGACGCGAACAGCCCGAACGTGAAGTACATGAAGGCCCTCGCAGTCGCAGATCTCTTTCACCTCGCCCACTCGGTGTGGGGGGTGGAGGGCGGCATCCGCTGCGCGCTCAAGGACCTGTCGACACCGGGAGGGAGGTTCTGGGCCGACCTTCCGGGCAGGGTGCACGAGGTCAGGCCCGATGCCGGGCAATTGTCCGTCATCGGCTACCTCAAGATCATCGAAGACGACCCGGTTCTGCGCGCCATGTTCGTCGAGCAAGCTAAAGGGCAAATCGGCTTCACCAAGAGTCACCAGTACCCGGATCCGAGAGTCGACGAGTGGTTCACCGACGCCACTCGCCAGGCCAACGTCGCCTTCCTCGAACGGGAAGTACGTCTCCTGGAAGAGGGCTTGATCACGGTGCCCGAGTACTACCGGCGCGCGCTCAAGAGAGCATCCGAGGCAGACGGTTAGTCATCCGCCGTCACCGGGCCGCCGAACCGTGCTCGCTGCGCCGATCGGGTAGTGGCGGCGCCCGCGTCAGCCCTGGGCCGGGATCCAGCCCAGGGTGACCGCGAGGATGACGAAGAGGCCGAGGGCGATGCGGTAGAACACGAAGCCGGTGAACCGGTGGGTGCTGATGTATCTCAGGAACCAGGCGACGGCCGCGTAGCCCACGACGAACGAGATGACCGTGGCCACGATCGTCGGCCCCCACGCCGGGGCCGGGCCCTCACCGATCTGGCTGAGCTCCAGCAGTCCCGACAGCAGCACGGCGGGGATGGCCAGCAGGAACGAGTATCTGGCCGCGTCCTGCCGGCGGTAGCCGAGCAACAGGCCGGCCGTGATGGTGCCGCCCGAGCGGGAGACGCCGGGGATGAGGGCGAGCGACTGCGCGAAGCCGTAGCCGATGGCGTGCCTGAAGCCGAGGTGCTTCTCCAGCGTGAGCGTGTCGCGGGCCCTGCGGTCGGCGAACCAGAGGATCAGGGCGAACACCACGAGCGTCGTGCCGACCAGGCGCAGGTCGCGGAAGACGCCCTCGATCTGGTCCTTGAACACCAGACCGAGGACGCCGATGGGCAGGCTGCCGACGATGACGTACCAGCCCATGCGGGCCGCGTGGTGGGAGCGCAGCGCGGGAGTCCACAGGGAGCGGGTCCAGGTGGACAGGATCTCCCAGATGTCGCGGCGGAAGTAGATCAGCACGGCCGTCTCGGTGCCGAGCTGGATGACCGCCGTGAAGGCGGCGCCGGGGTCCTGCCAGCCGAAGAACGCCGAGACGACCCGGATGTGCGCGCTGGAGGAGATCGGCAGGAACTCCGTGAGCCCCTGGATGAGCCCCAGGATCACTGCTTCGAACCAGCCGATCACGTACGTGCCTTCCACGAGCCCCGGAGTGACGAGGTGAGGGTAGCGGACTCAGGGGGTCGGCAGGTGAACGTGGAGGAGACAGCGGGGTATCGCTAGGCGCGGTCGCCGCCTGACGGGTCGCGCGCGGCCACCGTCCAGGCCCCCGCCGCGTCGCGGGCGTAGTCGGCGAAGTCCCGCGCGGGGCGGCCGAGCGCCTCGCGCACGCCGTCGGCCAGGTAGGCGTTGCGGCCGTCGAGGACTTCGGTGAAGAGCGTGGTCAGCAGGCCGATCTCGGCTTCGGGCACGCCGTGCTCGGCCGCCGCCGCCGCGTACTCTCCGGCCGTCACCGGCAGGTAGGCGATCTGCCTGCCGGTCGCCTTCGACAGCTCGTCCGCCACGTCGGCGAACGTCATCAGCCGCGGCCCCGTCAGCTCGTAGAGCCGGCCCGCGTGTTCCGGCCCGGTGAGCGCGGCCACGGCGACGTCCGCGATGTCGTCCACGTCCACGAACGGCTCGGCCACGTCGCCGGCGGGCAGCGCGATGACGCCGTCGAGCACCGGCTCCAGCAGATGGCCCTCACTGAAGTTCTGCATGAACCAGCCGCACCGGACGATCGTCCACTCGGCCCCCGACTCCTGGACCACCCGCTCGGCGGCCTCCGCCAGCGGCTCGCCCCGGCCGGAGAGCAGGACCAGCCGTCTGACCCCGCTCCGGACGGCGAGCGAGGTGAACGCCCGGATGTCGTCGAGCGCGCCGGGGAAGGCGAGGTCGGGATAGTAGGTCAGGTAGACCGCGTCGACGTCGCGCAGGACGGGCGCCCAGCCGTCGCGGTCGGCCCAGTCGAAGGGCGGCTCGGCGGCGCGCGAACCCACCCGTACGGGCAGGCCGAGAGCGGTGAGCCGGTCAGTCACACGGCGGCCGGTTTTGCCCGTGCCGCCCAGCACCAAAGTTGTCATGCCCCCAGTAAGCCGGAAGGCCGTGAGACTATCCATGGTTGAGGAGCGCAATGCCATATGCGATCGTCTAAGCCATGGACCGGCTGGCCGCCCTTCTCGACGGGCCCCGCGCCCGCGGCGCCTTCGTGCTGCGTTCGATCATGGATCCGCCGTGGTCGCTGCGGATCCAGGACGAGGCGCCGCTGACCCTGGTGGCGATGACCCGGGGCGTCGCCTGGGTGACGCCCGACTCCGGCGACCCGGTGCGCGTCGGCCAGGGCGACGTCGCGATCATGCGTGGGCCCGAGCCGTACACCGTGGCCGACGACCCCGCCACGCCGCCGCAGATCGTCATCCACCCCGGCGAGCGCTGCACCACGCTCGACGGCGAGTCGCTGTACCAGGCGATGGACCTTGGCGTCCGCACCTGGGGCAACTCCGCCGCCGGCGGAACGGTGATGATCACCGGCACCTACCAGCTCGAAGGGGAGATCACCCGGCGGCTGCTGGAGGCCCTGCCGGCGCTGCTGGTCGAGCCGGGCGGCCCGGTCATCTCCCTGCTCGGCGCCGAGGTGGTCAGGGACGAGCCGGGGCAGGAGGCGGTCCTCGACCGGCTGCTCGACCTGCTGCTCATCACCGTGCTCCGGTCGTGGTTCGCCGCCCACGAGGCGCCCGGCTGGTATGACGCGATGAGCGACCCGGTGGTCGGCCGGGCCATGCGGATGCTGCACAACAATCCCGCCCACCCGTGGACGGTCGCCACGCTGGCCGCCGAGGTGGGCGTCTCGCGGGCCTCGCTGGCCCGGCGGTTCACCGAGCTGGTGGGCGAGCCGCCGATGGCGTTCCTCACCGACTGGCGGCTGGCGATGGCCGCCGACCTGCTGCGTGAGCCGGGCGCCACGATAGGCTCGGTCGCCAGGAAGGTGGGTTACGGCAGTCCGTTCGCGCTCAGTGCCGCCTTCAAGAGGGTGCGCGGGGTCAGCCCGCGGGAGCACCGGGCGGGAGCCGACAGGTGAAGCCGTTGCTGCTGGTGGACGTCGACGGGGTGCTCAATCCCTTCGGAGCGCCCGGTCCCGGCTTCAGGCGCTACAGGTGCACGGTCGACGGCGTCGGCTACACCGTCCACCTCAACTCCAGGCATGGTCCCAGGCTGCTGGAGCTGGCCCTGCGCACGGGCGCCGAGCTGGCCTGGGCCACCACCTGGGAGCATCACGCCAACGAGTGGATCTCGCCCCGCGTCGGCCTGCCGGAGCTCCCGGTCGTGCCCCTGGGGCCCGACGGCGGCAGTGAGCTGGGCGAGATGTTCAAGACCCGGCACGTGGGGGCGTACGTCGGTGACAGGCCGTTCGTCTGGTTCGACGACCAGGTGCGCTGGGAGGATGAGAAGTATCTCAGGGAGTGTCAGGGTTTGAGCGATTTTCTGCTTGTTCCCGTCGAGCCCAATCGTGGCCTGACCAGCGAACACCTCGCGGCGGCCCGTGACTGGCTGACCCTGTCGGGGTTTTCTCAGGGTCCGTAGCGGGATAGGTGTGGTCAGCCCGTCCGTTCTTCAAGTAGCTGCGACCACACGGAGGAAACGATGTACCGCTCTCGCGAGCACAGGATGCTGGCCGGCGTCTGCGGCGGCCTCGCCGACAAGATGGGCCTGCCGCCGACCCTCGTCCGGATCCTCTGGCTGATCCTCTCCCTGTTCCCCGGCCCGATGTGGGTCGTCTACGTCGTCATGTGGGTCCTCGTCCCCGAGGAGCCGAAGAAGTACTGACGCCGAAGCACTGACACCGAAGAAGCACCGACACCGAAGAAGTGCTGGCGCCGCTCTATCCTCGAAGCATGAAGTCAAGGCCGCTGACGCTCATCCAGGATGAGCTGGTCGACTACGACAAGGCGATGGAGCGCATGGCCGACCTCGTCGGCGAGCGCCAGCGAGACGAGCGGCCGGACACCCTCTGGCTGCTGAGCCACCCGTCGGTCTACACCATCGGGCGCCGCACGCCGCAGGCGCACCTGCCCGACCCGTCGCGTGGCATCCCCGTGGTCGAGACCGGCCGCGGGGGCCAGCTCACCTATCACGGTCCCGGCCAGCTGGTCGGCTACCTGATCGTGAAGCTGGGCGAGCAGGAGCGGATCGTCGACTATGTGCGCGAGGTGGAGCTCCGGCTGATCGAGGCGCTGGGCGCGCTCGGCCTCGCCGCCGAGCGCCGCGACACGCCGCCCGGCTCCGAGCTGCTGACCGGCGTCTGGACCACCGAGAGCGGGCGCAAGATCGTCTCGATCGGGATGCGCCAGAGCCGCGGCGTCACCAGCCACGGTTTCGCGCTCAACGTCGACGGCGACCTCGACCCCTGGCAGTGGGCGGTCGCGTGCGGCATGCCCGACGTCGACATGACCTCGCTCAAGCGAGAGGTCGGCGACGCGTCGATGGGCTCCGTCCGCGTCGCCGTGGCCGCCTCCTTCGAGGCGTCCTGACCTAGTCGCGCGCGAACACCCGCACTTCGGCATCGTGCGCGCTGCCGGTCAGCTTGCCGTCGCAGGTGTAGAGGGGACACTCGAGCGCTTCGGCGAGGGCGATATAGCTGGCATCGTAGGCGGTGTAGTTGTGCCGCAGCTCCCAGATCCGCTCGGCGATCCCTTTGATTTCGTAACGGGCGATCTTGAGTGCGAGGTAGTCGGCTCGCGCCTGCTCGGCTGCGTGCGCAGGCAGTTTCCCGCCGAGCGTAAGGCCTCGCAGAGTCGAGAGAACCTCGACGTCGAGCAGATGTGGGGCATGAACGCTCGCCTGGAGCGCATCGAGGAGCTCGTCGTCGGCTTCGCGGCCGGCCAGCGCCTCTGTCATCGCGGACGAATCGATGACGATCATCGCCTGCCTGCCTCGATGGCCTCGAGAATCTCGGCGGTCGAGGGCCCGTGTGAGCGATCTCGCGCTTTCAGCCGCTTGACGATCTCAGCATTCGTGGGGCGGGCGGCGATATCCGCCAACTCCCTCGCGACATAGGCCGAAAGCGACATTCCTGCTTCGGCCGCACGCTCTTTCAGTGATTCGGCTACTGGTTCGGGGACGTCGCGGATGTAGAGCGTTGCCATGCCCCCACGCTAGCAGTTTGCAAGCAGAGGGGTGCGGGAGACGTACCCCTCTGCTTGGCGGACGTCAGGGGACGGGCACGTCGTCGATCGTGCGGCGGGGGCCGGTGAACCAGTGGCGGGCCGACAGCGCCCACCACAGGGCGATGCCGATCAGCACCACCCCCACCGCGATCGGCGCGTAGTTGACCGAGGTCCAGGTGAAGTCCTCGTTGCCGGGGACACCGGCGGGCGAGAACGGCATGACGAAGTAGACCGAGACGATCACGATCTCCACGCACGCGATCCAGCACAGCACTCGATACTTCCTGCCCAGCGTCCATGGGCCGGGGACGAAGTCGTCGCCCATCTTCAGCCTGAGCCAGATCGGGATGAGGAAGGCCAGGTAGAGGCCGATGACCGCCATCGACACCACGGCGTAGAAGGCGACCGGGGTGGTCGTCCCAGCCGGGGCGTAGAGCGCGGGCAGGGTGATCAGCGCCGCCACCGCGCAGCCCGCGAGGATGGCGTTGACCGGGGTCCGGTTGCGGTCGATCTTCGACCAGATCCGCCAGCCGGGTACGGCCCCGTCACGGGAGAACGCGTACGTCATCCGCGACATCGAGGTCACGCAGCTCATGCCGCAGAAGAACTGGCCGATCGTGGAGATCGCGAAGACCGCGGTCGCCAGCGGGGAGGAGAGGGCCGTCTCGAAGATGGCGCCGACGAAGCCGCCCTGCTCGTTGATCGCGTCGACGTTCGTCGCGGCGAACAGGAACGCGAGCAGCAGGATCCAGCCGCCGATGGCCGAGTAGAAGATCGACTGCCAGAGCCCGCGGGCCGCCGAGGTGGCGGCTCCCTGGGTCTCCTCCGACACGTGCGCGCACGCGTCGAAGCCGGTGATCGTGTACTGCGTCAGCAGGAAGCCGAGCGGCAGCACGTACAGCCAGAACGGCAGGCCGCCGTCACCGTCGCCGAAACCGGAGTTGTTGATCGTCTCGGTGAAGACGAACCCGAGCGTCTGGTGGTCGCTGGGCGCGAAGATCAGGATGCCCACGATGACCGCGGCGCCGGCCACGTGCCACCAGACCGAGATGTTCTGCAGTAACGAGATGAGCCGGTGGCTGAAGATGTTGATCAGCGCGTGGAGTCCCAGCACGATCACGAACAGCAGGAACGCCTGGGACAGCGTGCCCTCCCATCCGCCGCCGGTCAGCCGGGAGAGCGTGATGTTGAGGAACGTGGCGCAGCCGTAGTCGACGGACGCGGTGACCGCGATGAGGCCGATCAGGTTGAGCCAGCCGGTGAACCAGCCGTGGATCGGCTTGCCCAGCTTGGCGGCCCACCAGTAGATGCCGCCGGCGGTCGGGTAGGCGGAGACCAGCTCCGACATGCAGAAACCGATGATCAGGATGAAGGCGGAGATCAGCGGCCAGCCCCATGAGATGGCGATGGGGCCGCCGTTGTTCCAGGCCTGGCCGAAGGTGGTGAAGCATCCGGCGAGGATCGAGATGATGGAGAAGGAGATCGCGAAGTTGGAGAACCCGCTCCAGGTGCGGGCCAGCTCTTGCTTGTAGCCGAGCTCGGCGAGTCGCCTGGAATCCTCTTCGGTGGTCATGAGGCTCCCTGGGGGGCGTGGAGAACTCACTATTTGGTCTACATCTAGACCTTTCCGATCCTAAGAGCAAGGCGTTACAAGCGGGTTTCGTGCGACCTGCGATACATCACCGGAAAGGGGGGGATATCCGGGGCCCGTGCGGGCCCCGGAGCGGTCACTGGCTGAACGCGTCGATCGCCCCCTGGCAGAACGCCTTGAGGTCGTCCGGCTTGCGGCTGGTGACCAGGACGTTGAGGCCCGCCGTGCACACGACGATCTCCCGGTCCACCCAGTTGGCGCCCGCGTTGCGCAGGTCGGTCTGGAGGCTCGGCCAGGAGGTGACCATGCGGTCGCGCACCACGTCGGCCTCGATCAGGGTCCACGGCGCGTGGCAGATCGCGGCCACCGGCTTGCCCGCCTCGAAGAAGTCGCCCACGAACCGCACCGCCTCGGGCACCGTCCGCAGGAAGTCGGGGTTGGCGACGCCGCCCGGCAGCACCAGCCCGTCGAACTCGGCCACCGCCACCTCGTCGACCGTGGCGTCCACGGCGAAGGTGTCGCCGCGGTCGAGGTGGTTGAAGGCCCGGATCCGTCCGGAGCTCGTGGAGATCAGCTTGGGCGTGCCACCGGCCTGCTTGATCGCCTTCCACGGCTCGGTGAGCTCGACCTGCTCGACGCCTTCAGGGGCGACGAGGAACGCGATCGTCTTTCCCTGCATCATCTGGATTCCCCCTTGTGGGATGGATGTCCTCCTCTCCCTTTCCGGGGGGTCGCGTTGTATGCAGGGTGTGTCCGGCCCACGCCGCAGCGGCTCCCACGACGTACCAGAACAGGTCGGGTGGGTTGAACGTGCTGCCGAGGATCGGCCGCAGGGTCGAGGGGATCTCGGCGAGCTGGGCGAACTCGATCGCCCAGCTGAGCCCGGTCGACGCTAGCGCGGCGACAATCGGCCGGATATGTCGCCAGACAAGCACGATAAGGGCATAAATCAGGAATGTGTAGAGCGCGTCGCCCGCGTACTTCACAACGGGCCCGTCCCACAGGGCCCGCATGCCGAGCCCGGCCACGATCGTGAGGACGACGGCGGCGGCGACTGGCAGGCGGGACATCGGCCAACCCTAACGGCAAGGTGACCTAGCATCGGAGAACATGAGCGCGACCATGGTGGTGAAGGATCTCTCGGCAGGTCACGGTGAGCGGGTCCTGTTCTCCGGCCTCGATCTGGTGGTGAGCCCCGGCGACGTGATCGGGCTCGTGGGGGCCAACGGCGCGGGCAAGTCCACCCTGCTGCGACTGCTGGCGGGCCTCGACCGGCCCGAGCACGGCACCGTACGCCTGAGCCCGCCGACCGCCACGGTGGGCCACCTCCCGCAGGAGCCCGACCGCCGGCCGGGCGAGACCGTCAGAGAGTTCCTGGCCAGGCGCACCGGCGTCGCGCGGGCGCAGCGCGACCTCGACGAGGCGACCGAGGCGCTGGTGGAGGAGCGGCCGGGCGCCGACGACGCCTACAGCCTGGCGCTCGAACGCTGGCTCTCGCTCGGCGGCGCCGACCTGGAGGAGCGGTCGGAGGAGATCGGCCTGGCCGTGGGCCTCGACCAGTCGATGACCTCGCTCTCCGGCGGCCAGGCGGCCCGCGCCGGGCTCGCCTCGTTGCTGCTCAGCCGCTACGACCTCTTCCTGCTCGACGAGCCGACCAACGACCTCGACCTCGACGGGCTCGACCGGCTGGAGGGCTTCGTCAACGGCCTGCGGGCCGGCACCGTGCTGGTCAGCCACGACCGCGAGTTCCTGGCCAGGACCGTCACCAAGGTGCTGGAGCTCGACCTGGCCCAGCAGCGCGTCAGCCTGTTCGGCGGCGGCTACCAGGCATACCTGGAGGAGCGGGAGGTGGCCAGGAGGCACGCCCGCGAGCAGTACGAGGAGTACGCCGGCACCCGCGCCCAGTTGGAGACCCGCGCCCGCACCCAGCGCGCCTGGATGGAGAAGGGCGTGAAGAACGCCCGCCGCAAGGCCACCGACAACGACAAGATCGGCCGCAACCTGCGGGTCGAGACCACCGAGAAGCAGGCCGCCAAGGCCCGCCAGACCGAGCGGCTGATCGAGCGGATGGAGGTCGTCGAGGAGCCGCGCAAGGAGTGGGAGCTGCGGATGGAGATCGCCGCCGCGCCACGCTCGGGAGCGGTCGTGGCGACGTTGCGCGGCGCGGTGGTCAGGCGTGGCACGTTCACGCTCGGCCCGGTCGACCTGGAGATCGGCTGGGCCGACCGGGTGGCGATCACGGGCGCCAACGGCTCGGGCAAGACCACGCTGCTGGGCGCGCTCCTGGGCCGCACCCCGCTGGACGAGGGGCACACCGCGCTCGGGCCCGGCGTGGTGGTAGGCGAGGTCGACCAGGCGAGGCGGCTGTTCGAGGGCGACGAGCCGTTGCTGGAGGCGTTCGCCCGGCACACGCCCGAGCTGGCGCCCGCCGACGTGCGTACGCTGCTGGCGAAGTACGGGCTGAAGGCCGGTCACGTGCTGCGGTCCGCCTCGACCCTGTCGCCCGGCGAGCGGACCCGCGCGGCCCTGGCGTTGCTGCAGGCCAGAGGGGTCAATCTGCTGGTGCTCGACGAGCCGACCAACCATCTCGACCTGCCGGCGATCGAGCAGCTGGAGTCGGCCCTGGCGAGCTATCCGGGCACGCTGCTGCTGGTCACGCACGACCGCAGGATGCTGGACGCCGTCCACGTCGATCGCCGGCTCAGCGTCGATGCGGGCAAGGTCGTGCCGATCGCCTGAAAATTTACACCGGGCAAGGAAACGAAGATGAAACAATTTTCCGTAGCTCGTTGACATGGACTCTTCGTATGGTTTGCCTTTCTCTACACAGGATTCCCCCGCCTGAAGGTGAGGCACCATGAAGAAGTTGTTCGCGCGCCTGGCTGTGCTGGGCGTCGCGCTGTTAGTAGCAGGACAGGGCCAGATCGCCCATGCCCAGGAGCCCGCCGCGGGGAAGAAGATCGTCCGTATCGGGGCGACCCAGGCGGTCGACTCGATGAACCCGTTCCTCGCGGTCCGGCTGGTGTCGTCGTCCATCCACCGCTTGATGTACGGCTTCCTCACCGTCCCCGACCCCAAGACGCTGCAGCCGAGCCCTGACCTGGCCGAGTCGTGGACCACCTCCGACGACGGGCTCACCTGGACGTTCAAGATCCGCCAGGCCAAGTGGTCCGACGGCCAGCCGATCACGGCCGAGGACGCCGCCTGGACGTTCAACAAGGTCATGACCGATGACGCGGCCAAGACCGCCAACGGTCCGGCCGCCGAGAACTTCGAGAGCGTCACGGCCAACGGCCAGGACCTGGTCATCAAGACCAAGGCCCCGCAGGCGTCGATGCTGGAGAACCCGATCCCGATCATGCCGAAGCATGTCTGGGAGAAGGTCACCGACATGGCCAACTACGATGCCGAGGTCTACCCGGCGGTGGGCAGCGGGGCGTACATCGCGATCGAGCACAAGAAGGACCAGTACGTCAAGCTGAAGGCCAACCCCGACTACTGGCGGGGCGCGCCCAAGATCGACGAGCTGCAGGTCATCTTCTACGACAACCCTGCGGCCTCGATCGTCGGCCTGAAGAAGGGCGAGATCGACCTGATCGGCCGGCTCAACCCGCCGGAGTTCGAGGCGCTCAAGGGCGACGCGAACATCGTGCAGTGGAACCAGCAGGGCCGCCGGGCCAACTACCTGCAGATCAACCACGGCGCGACCACCTCCGACGACAAGCCCATCGGCGACGGCCACCCCGCGCTGAAGGACCCGAAGGTGCGCCAGGCGCTGCACTACGCGATCGACAAGCAGAAGCTCGCCGACGAGGTGCAGAACGGCCTGGCCAAGCCCGCCGACGGCTCGATCGTGCCGCCCATGTACACCGACTTCTTCTGGGAGGCGAGCGGCGACACCAAGGTCAGCCACGACGTCGCCAAGGCCAACCAGATCCTCGACGACGCCGGCTACAAGAAGGGCTCCGACGGCGTCCGCACGATGCCCGACGGTGACAAGAAGCTGGAGTTCCGCTTCAGCATCCACACCGACACCCCGATCGAGGACAAGCTCGCCGAATACCTGACCGGGTTCTTCAAGGAGATCGGCGTCACGCTGACCACCAAGAAGCTCGACTCCAGCAAGTTCACCGAGGAGACCGGCACCACCGCGCTGTTCGACATCGCGATCAGCGGCTGGTCGGTCAACCCCGACCCCGAGGAGGTCCTGGCGACGCACCTGTGCAGCCGCAGGCCCACCGCCTCGGGCGAGGGTGGCGGCACCGAGTCGTTCTACTGCGACGAGACCTACGAGAAGCTCTACCAGGAGCAGCTCAAGGAGCTCGACCGGCCCAAGCGCGCCGAGATCATCAAGCAGATGCAGGAGCGCCTCTACACCGACGCCCCGGTGATCGCCATCTACTACCCGAACGACCTCGAGGGCTACCGCAAGGACCGCATCACCAGCATCACCCCGATCCCCGAGGACAACGGCATCCTCTACGGCGGCAGCGGCTTCTGGCCGTTCTACACGCTGGACGCCGTCGCGGCCCCGGCCGCCGGATCCGCCGAGAGCGGCTCCAACACCGGCCTCATCGCCGGCGTGGTCGGCGCCGTGGTCGTCATCGGCCTCGGGGCGTTCTTCCTGACCAGGCGGCGCAAGAGCGTCGCGGACGAGCGCGAATGACAACACCGCTCGACGCAGCGGAGCCCGCCGTCCAGGCGGCGGGCTCCGGTGACGGGCGCCCCGCCTACCGAGGCACGCTGAGATACGCGCTGTCGAAGGCAGGCGGGGCGTTGCTCAGTGTCGCCATGGTGATCATCGGGACGTTCTTCGCGTTCCGCCTGCTGCCCGGCGACCCGGTGCGCGCCCTCGCGCAGGGCCGCAACATGACCCCGGCACAGCTCGACCTGGAGCGGCACCGGCTCGGTCTGGACAAGCCGCTGATCGAGCAGTTCTTCGACTTCGTCGGCAAGACGCTCCGCCTGGACCTCGGCACCTCCTACGAGTACAAGCGGCCGGTCATCGACCTCATCGGAGATCGCATCGGCGCCACACTGCTGCTCGCCGGAACGGGCCTGGCCATCGCGGTGATCTTCGGCCTCTGGCAGGGCATCCGGGCCGGCTGGCGGCCCGGCAGCCGATTCGACCGCTTCTCCACCGGCGTCTCGCTGGTGCTCTGGTCCGTGCCGACGTTCTGGCTCGGACTGCTGCTGCTGATGACCTTCGCGGCCGGCATCGGCCCCATCCCGGGCCTCTTCCCCACCCGGGGGATCGAGAGCGTGGACGCCCCCGACGGCTTCGCCTACCTCCTCGACGTGGGCATGCACATGGTGCTGCCCTGCCTCACGCTGGCCGCCGTGATCTACGCCCAGTACCTGATGGTCATGCGCTCGTCGCTGCTCGAGGAGGTGAGCCAGGACTACGTGACCACCGCACGGGCCAAGGGCCTGCGCGACGACGACGTACGCCGCCGCCACGCGGTGCCCAACGCGCTGCTGCCCACGGTGACGCTGGTCTTCATGCGCATCGGCTTCGTCGTCGGCGGCGCGGTCACCGTCGAGGCCGTCTTCAGCTGGCCCGGGCTCGGGCAGCTCTTCTACGAGGCGATCAGAGTGCCTGACTTCACGCTCATGCAGGGCACGTTCATGCTGATCGCCGTGGCGGTGATCCTCATGAACACACTGGCCGACGTGGTCTACCACGTCCTCGACCCGAGGGTGAGGTCGGCGTGACCAGTGTCGCCTGGACCCGGAGACGGCTGGCGTTCGGCCGCTTCTGGGACGGCTTCCGCCACGAGCGGGCCGGTGTGATCGGGCTGGCGGTGCTGGTCGCGGCCGTCGTGCTCGCGCTGGCGGCTCCGCTGTTCATCGACGAGAGCGTGACCAACGTGGTCAAGGGCACCGGCGACCGGATGGCCGCGCCCAGCCTCGACTACCCGTTCGGCACCGACGAGTCCGGCCGGTCGATCCTGCTGATGGTCTGGTGGGGGTCACGCACCTCGCTGCTCATCGGCTTCCTGGCCGCGCTGCTCACCATCGGGATCGGCGCCGTGGTCGGCATCGCGGCCGGTCACTTCCGCGGCTGGATCGGCGCCGTGCTGATGCGCGTCACCGACTGGTTCCTGGTGCTGCCGTCGCTGGTGACGGCGCTGGTGCTGGCGGCCATCCTCGGCGGCAGCACGCTCACGATCATCATCGCGATCGGGGTCACCTCGTGGCCCTCGACCGCCCGGCTGATCAGGGCGCAGACCCTCGCCGTGGAGGCCAGGCCGTACATCGAGCGGTCCAAGGCGCTCGGCGGCGGTCACTGGCACATCACCACGAGGCACGTCCTGCCCAACGTGGCGCCGCTGCTGCTGGCCAGCACCACGCTGGAGGTGGCCAGCGCGATCGTCACCGAGTCGACCCTGGCCTTCCTCGGCGTCAGCGCCAACAAGACCTCGTGGGGCACCATGCTGCGGGCCTCCTACGACTGGGGCGCGGTCAACCAGGGCGCCTGGTGGTACATCCTCATCCCCGGCCTCTGCATCGTCGCCGTCGTCATGGCGTTCACCCTGTGCGGCAGGGCGCTGGAGTCGGTGCTCAACCCGCGACTGCGGAAGGCGGGCGTATGACGGCCCTTCTCGAACTGGATGATCTCTCGGTGACCTACCGCATCGCGGCGGGCGAGGTGCCCGCCGTACGCGGGGTGTCGCTGAGCCTCGACTCGGGGGCGGCGCTCGGGGTCGCCGGAGAGTCGGGATCCGGCAAGTCGACGCTGGCCATGGCGCTGCTGCGGCTGCTGCCGCGCGACGCCCGCGTCGGCGGCCGGATCCTGCTCGACGGCGAGGACGTGCTCACCATGAAGTGGGGCAGGCTGCGGGCCGTCCGGTGGGCCGAGGCGTCCATCGTGTTCCAGGGCGCGCAGCACGGGCTCAACCCGGTGCAGCGGATCGGCGACCAGATCGCCGAGCCGCTGCTGGTGCACGACCTGGTCAAGCCCGACGGCGCCCGCAAGCGCGTCGCCGAGCTGCTCGAACAGGTCGGGCTGCCCACCTGGCGAGCCGGCAGCTACCCACACGAGCTGTCCGGCGGGCAGCGGCAGCGCGTGATGATCGCGATGGCACTGGCCTGCTCGCCCCGGCTGATCGTCGCCGACGAGCCGACCACGGCCCTCGACGTGATGGTCCAGGCGCAGGTGCTCACGCTGATCAAACAGCTGATCGCCGAGCACGGCATCTCACTGATCATGATCTCTCACGACCTCTCGGTGCTCGCCGACGTGTGCGACCGGCTGGCCATCATGTACGCGGGCCGCGTCGTCGAGAACGGCCCGTCCCGCGAGGTGTTCCACGACGCCAGACACCCCTACGGCCGGGCGCTGGCGGCGGCGTTCCCGACCGTCGGCGACCCCGCCTCCCGGCTGGCGCCCAAGGGTCTCGGCGGCGACCCGCCCGACCCCATGCGGCTCCCGACCGGCTGTTCGTTCCACCCGCGCTGCCCGGTGGCGCTGGACGAGTGCTCGACCCTCGACGTCGAGCTCTGGCCCGCCGGCGAGGCACGTTCGGCCGCGTGCGTGCACGTACGGGCGAAGGAGGAGATCTCATGACCGAGACGCGAGCCGCGGAGGGCGAACCCCGCGCGTCCGGGGAGGCTCCTGCCACCGCGGAGACCGCGACCACCGCGCGCGGCACCCTGCTGGAGGCACGTGACGTGCACGTGGAGTTCCCCTCGCGGGGACGCCGCGCCCGCGCGGTCGACGGGGTCAACCTCGCGGTCGCCGAGGGCGAGATCGTGGCGCTGGTCGGCGAGTCCGGCTGCGGCAAGACGACGCTCGCACGCACGCTGCTCGGCCTCGAACGCCCCACCTCCGGCTCGGTCGTGTACGGCGGAGCCCCGCTCGACTACGGCTCCAGGTCGCTCAAGGCGCACCGGAGGGAGGTACAACTCGTCCTGCAGGACCCGACGGGCTCGCTCAACCCGAGGCACACCGTCTACGAGGCGGTGGCCGAGGGGCCGCGCATCCACGGCCTGCCCGACGAGCAGGAGGTCGTGGCCACCGCGCTGGCGAAGGCCGGGCTGCGACCGCCGGAGCGGTTCTTCCTGCGCTACCCGCACGAGCTGTCCGGCGGGCAGCGGCAACGGGTGGTGATCGCCGGAGCGCTGGCGCTCAACCCGAAGGTGCTGGTCGCCGACGAGCCGGTGGCCTCGCTCGACGCCTCCGTCCGGGGCGAGATCCTCGCGCTGATGCTCGGGCTCCGCGATGACCTCGGGCTGTCGGCGCTGGTCGTCACGCACGACCTCGGACTGGCCTGGAACATCGCCGACCGGGTCGCGGTCATGTACCTCGGCCGGATCGTCGAGTCGGGCCCGGTGGAGCAGGTGCTGACCGCTCCCCGGCACCCCTACACGCAGGCGCTGCTCTCGGTGCTGCCGGAGTCGCCCGAGCGGGTGGTGCTGACCGGCGAGCCGCCGGACCCGACGCGGATCCCGGGCGGCTGCCGCTTCCACGCCCGCTGCCAGGTGCTGGCCTCCGGGCGGGCGGCCGAGGCGGGGGTCGACGGCAGGTGCCGGTCGGAGCCGCTCGCCGTGCTGCCGGCCGTCTCCGGCGCCCAGGTGGCGTGCCACTACGCGGAGGTCACGAGCTGACGGTCCCGCTCGGGACCCGTACCCCCGCTTAAAGCCCGGACCCGTGCTTGGAGCGGTGCTCGGACCCGCGCCGGGATTCGCCTCGTCGGTGAGACGGATCCCGGCAGGCCGGTCGGCGCACTCAACGCCAAACTGCGAGTGGCGAAGCAATCGCCGAAAGTAATATTTCGGCCGTGGTCACCCACCGCACTTCACGAGAGTCCGCGCGGACGCCGCGGTGCTCTGCGGCGAGGGGGCGTCGAAGCCCGGCACGGTGACCCTCAGGAGTCGCTCGTCTTCTAGAAGGCGCTGATCGTGGCCGGCGCGCGTTCGGCCCTGCTCAGCGTGCGGATGACCGCCGTCGCCCCGTGGCGGTGCACGGCCAGCCGCGCCAGCAGGTCGACGACCGGGGCGACTACCTCGGACGGCAGCTCCGGCGTCTCCACGCCGACGCTGGCGGCCAGGTCGTCGGAGTGCACCACCAGCTCGATCAGCCGGGTCAGCAGGAAGTCGTCCAGCAGCAGCGACCAGCCCGCCCAGGGCAGGGACACCACGCTGTCGGCCGGCTCGGTGGGCAGCGCGGCCCGCAGGCGCTCCAGCAGCTCGCCCGTCCTGGCGGCGAGCGCGACGGGCCCTTCGGCGGCGGCGGCCTCGCCGCCCCGCCTGATGCCGATGTTGCTCTCGTGGTCGAGGCCCGCCTGCACCCACGGCGACATGGAGTAGTGCTCCAGCAGGGAGACCGGTTCCTGCGCCTCCTCGGGCCGCCGGCCGAGCACGGACTCAACCCGGACGAGCTGGTGGGCCAGGTGCCCGGCAAGGCCGGCGACGCTGAACTCGGTGAGCGCGCTCGGCTTGTCCCACGCCGCGGCCACGGCGGGATCTCCGAGCAGGTCCACCGCCGACCGCGCTGCGACCAGATAGGACTCCCTCATGGCGGACCTTTCCCCTTATGTGGTGACTCGGGCCAACACTATCCCTCCGACGATCAGAGCGAGCGCCGCCATTCTGCCCGCCGACAGAGGGTCGTCGTTGAGCACGACGCCCAGTGTGATCGCCCCCACCGCGCCGATGCCCGTGAACACCGCGTAGGCCGTGCCGACCGGCAACGTGTTCATCGCCTGGGACAGCAGCCAGACGGCGGCGGCCATCAGCACGAGGCAGATCAGCGTGGGGATCGGCTTGGTGAAGTTCTGCGTCGGTTTGATGCTCTGCGACCAGGCCACCTCGACCAGCCCGGCCAGCAGCAGGACGGCCCAGTTCATCCGGTCACCGCCTCGATCGCCGCCGCCAGCGATCTGTCGTGCTCGACTCGGCGGTGCCTGAGAGCCGGGTCCAGGAGCGCGTTGACCAGCTCGGCGTGCACGAACGTCACGTCCTCGATCCCGAAATGGCCACGGAAGAAGTCGCGCAGGTAGCGCTCCTGGTGGTCGAGCGGCTCGCGCGGGGTGCCCGGGCCGTAGGCGCCGCCCCTGGCACTCGTCACGACGAAGGATCGCCCGCGCAGCGACATCCTCGGGAAGGTGATCTGATCGAGCCAGGCCTTCAGGGACGACGGGATCGAATAGTTGTACATCGGGGTGCCGATCAGCACCACGTCCGCCGCCACCACCTCGTCGAGGAGTGGCTCGACGATGGCCCAGGCGTCCTGCTGGGCGGGGGTGCGGACGGCCTCCTTGTAGCGGGAGATTTCCGATATTTCGTGTTCTAGGACGTAGTCGCAGAGTTCGGTCCAGGCTTCGCCGATGTGCGGTACGGGGTCGGCGGCCAGGTCGCGATGAACGTACCCGTCGCCGGGGTGGGCGGTGCGCCACTTTTCGGCGTACATGCCGGAAAGCCTCCGCGAGTACGAGGCGCGGCGCGCGCTGGCGTCCAGGTGCAGCAGCATGGTTTCTCCTCCTAAGCGGACATGGTGTCCAGTTAACCATAACCGGACAGCATGTCCAGATAGGGTGGAACACATGGAGAGAGCCGACGCCGCCCGCAACCGCGCGAGGATTCTCGCCGCCGCCGCCCGGCTGTTCGCGCAGAGATCTCCGCAGGACGTGACCATGGACGACATCGCCAAGGCGGCCGGTGTGGGGCGTGGCACTCTCTACCGCCGCTATCCCGACCGGGCCGCGATCGCCGTGGCCCTGCTCGACGAACACGAGCGGGCCCTGCAGGAGCAACTCCTGCGCGGTGACCCGCCGCTCGGCCCCGGCGCGCCTCCTGCGGAGCGGCTGGCCGCCTTCTACGCGGCCATGGTGGGTCTGCTCGAGGATCACGTCCACCTGGTGCTCGGCAGCGAAGTGGGCCGCTCACGCTTCGAGACCGGCGCGTACGGCTTCTGGCGCGCGCACGTTCGCTCGCTGCTCGCCGCCGCCCGTGTCCCCGCGCCTGACGCCCTGGTGGACGTGCTGCTCGCACCCCTCGCTCCCGAGGTGTACGCCTACCAGCGCTCCGGCCTCGGCCTCACCCCGGCGCAGATCGCCGAAGCGCTGACCACCCTCGCCGGCATCCTGCGAGCGAGCTGAGACCCTTGAAGCGTCCGTACGTCGGCGAGGTTCGTCTGATGCCTGGCCGCCGGCCACCCGGAGATCCTGACCGCTGATCCAGCGGGCCCGGTGTGAGGCCGTCGAGAAGCCGAAAGTGTCGGTGGCATGCTGTCCAATGGCGCTCATGGATGTGGACGCGGGACGGCGTGGGGTGTTCTGGGAGGTGCGGGCGGGGCGGGTTCCACCGCCGCCTGCCGCGGTGCTTCTCGGGTGGGAGCTGGTCGAGGTGGATCCCGAGCTCGGCACCATCGAGGTGGCGTTCAAGGCGAGCGAGCAGTTCACCAACCCGGTGGGGGTGATCCAAGGGGGGTTTCTGGCCGCGATGCTCGACGACACCTTGGGCCCCGCCCTGGTCGCGACGTTGCCGGAGAACCAGTTCGCGCCGACTCTCGATCTGCACGTCCAGTTTCTCCGCCCCGCTCGGCCCGGGCGGCTGCTGGGCCGGGGGCGGATCGTGCAGCGCGGCAAGGAGGTGTGCTTTCTCGCCGGTGAGCTGATCGGCCCCGACGGCCGCCCCGTGGCCGTGGCCACCGCGACCGCACGCATCCAGACCGTTCGATAGAGGCGCGACACACCGCCGGTCATCGACCCGTCGCGACACCGGTCTGCTCCGTCGGCAGGCTCCTCATCCGAGCCTTGCCGGGGGCGCGTCTCCATGGGTGCGCAGGGTCTGTCCGATCGTCGTTCTGAGGAAGGCGCGGGCCAGCCTGGCCCGGCGGAAGCGGCTCAGCCGGGGACGCGGCAGACCATACCGGCGGGCCCGGATGTCGGCCACCACCTTGGCGGGGGCGCCCAGATCGAGCAGGACACCGAGCGCCTCCCGCTTGCTGATCAACCGGCCGTCTCGCAGCGTGACCGTCGCCCGGGCCACGGTCACCAGGCCCAGATCGACCCAGACGTCCTGCAGCCAGCGCCGCCGGCCACGCGTCTTGACCAGCCAGAATCCTCGCAGGTCAGCCCGGACGAAGTCGGCCAGCTCCTGGTCGGAGACCGGCGGGAGCAGGTCGGCGGGCGGCGGGCCGTACAGTTCCAGGGCTCCTTCGTGCAGCTCGCGGCGGGTGACGGCGGTGACCGGGCGTTCGAAGAGCTCCCCCATCGCCCACGTCACGTGCTCGGTCGCGTGGTCGGCGAGCTCGTCCCGGGGCAGGTAGGAGCAGTGCAGGTGCTCGGCGAGCGGCAGGTCCAGGGCTTGGTGCAGCCGCTCCAGGCGGGCGCGCTGCTCGTCCGTGAGGGGTGTCTCGACGACCGCTATCAGGTCCAGGTCACTGCGCCCCGGCTGGTAGTCGCCTCTGGCCAGCGAGCCGTGCGCCCAGAGCGCCACGAGAGGGACCACGGGCCGCAGGTCCTCCAGAAATCGGGTCAGCAGAAGATCGGTAGGAGCGCTCATGATGCCACCTTGGCTGATTCGGCGCCGGGACGAAAGGTACGTCGGCGGCGGCATCAGAGCGCGTGACCGCCGGCCACCTGGAGCACCTGGCCGGTGATCCAGCGGGCCTGGTGTGAGGCCAGGAACACGACGGCGTCGGCGGTGAGCCCGTCGAAGGTGTCCGGTGACTCACAGTGCGCGGCGCGCGCCGATCCCTCCGCCCGCACCGGTCGCGAGTACGGTGCGGCCCGCCGGCTTCGTGTCGACCATGACCCGAGCTTGGCAAGTCACCGGACGGATGCTCAACCGGGTCAGGGGGTGTCGAACAGGGCGCTGACGGACTCGCCGTCGTGGATCCGTCGCATGGCCTCGGCCAGCGCGGGGGCGATGGACAGGACGGTCAGCTTGTCGCTCGGCTTGGGCGGCGGCACCGTGTTGGTGCAGACGATCTCGGCGACCTCGGGCAGCGCGCTGAGCCGGTCGATCGCGTCGGCCGCGAAGAGACCGTGGGTGCAGGCGATCCGCACCGACTCGACGCCGCGCTCGCGCAGCCGGTCGAGCAGCTCGATGACCGTGCTGCCCTTGGCGATCTCGTCGTCCAGGATGATCACGTCCTTGCCGGCGACCTCTCCGATCACCGAGCTGATCACCACCCGGTCGTCGGCGAAGCGCTGTTTGGCGCCCATCGCCACCTCGGTGCCGAGCAGCCGGGCGAAGGCCGCGGCCTCCTTGGCGTTGCCCAGGTCGGGCGAGACGACGACCGTGTTGGACAGGTCATACCGCCTGAAGTGGGCGGCCAGCTCGCGCAGCGCGTGCAGGTGGTCGACGGGCACGCTGAAGAAGCCGTGGACCTGGGGTGAGTGCAGCGTCATCGCGAGCACCCGGCTGGCTCCCGCGGCCACCATCAGGTCGGCGATCAGTCGCGCGCCGATCGAGATGCGCGGCGCGTCCTTCTTGTCGGAGCGCGCGTAGGCGTAGTGCGGCAGCACCACGGTCGTCCGGGCGGCCGACGCGCCCCGCGCGGCGTCGAGCATGAGCAGGAGCTCGACCAGGTGTTCCTGCGTGGGCGGGACCAGTGGCTGGATCAGGAAGACGTCGCGTTCTCGGCAGTTGGCCTGCAACTGGACCTGAAGGACGTCGTTGGCGAACCGGTTGATCTTGACGGGATGGAGCGGCGTGCCGAGGTGGGCGCAGATCTCCTCGGCGAGCTCCGGGTGGGCGGAACCGCTGAAAACCGTGATGTCTCGCACGATTCACAGAGGATATCCGTACCGGCCCGCGAGATCTCCTCCGGCGGGTTCGCGGCGCCCCGGAACGGGTCTGACCTGCCAATACGTCGACGTGCGGGCAGGTATGGGGTTCGCGGTCAGCGGGAAAGGGTGCCGTGGGGGGGAGGCGTCGCTCGTGGTGATCGCTGTTTGCCTGGGGGCGGCGTGCCTCCTGGGCCTGGGCTACGTGGCCCAGCAGCATGCCGCCTACAACCTGCCTCTGGGCGAGATGTTGCATCCGCGCCTGCTGCTGGATCTCGCGCGCGCACCGCTGTGGCTCATGGGGATCGGCCTGATGGTCTGCGGGCAGCTTCTCGGCGCGTTCGCGCTCTGGCAGGCCAGCGTGGCGAAGGTCCAGCCGATTCTCGCGACGAGCCTGCTGTTCGCGCTGACCGCCGCCCACGTCGTCTACAAGGAGCACTTCGCTCTCATGGAGTGGCTGGGGGCCGTGCTGGTGAGCGGCGGCGTGACGCTGTTCCTGTTCTTCGGGGAACCACACGGGGGTCATCCGCCCCCGCACAACTCCCTGCGGTGGCTCGTGGTGCTGCTCGTGCTCGTCGTCGCGGCCGTGCTCGTCTTCGCCGGGCGACGCTGCGCTCTGGCGACCAAGGCCATGTTGCTGGCGGCCGCGGCCGGAGTGTTGTACGGACTCCAGGACGTGCTGACGCGCAGCACGGTGATCTCGCTCGGCAACGGGCCGGGCGCCGCCCTCATGACCTGGCAGCCGTATCTGTTGCCCTGCGTCGCCGTGGTCGGGCTGCTGCTCAACCAGAGCGCGTTCGACGCCGCGCCGCTGCGGATCTCGTTGCCGGCCACCACCGCCGCCGAACCGATCGTCGCCATCGTGCTGGGCGTCGCGATCTTCGCCGAGAAGTTGCAGGTCACGCCGGCGGCGCTCGCGGCGGAAGTGATCGGCCTGATCGCGATGGTGACGGGGATCATCATCCTCGGGCGGTCCCCGTTTCTTGCCAAATCGGAACAGGAGGCCGCCCAGCGGCCGGAGGAGCCGGAATGATGATCTCGATTGTGCTGGCGTTGTGCGCCGCCGTCTCCAACGCGGTGGCCTCGAACCTTCAGCGGATCGCGGCGCGAACGGTGCCCGAGAGCAAGGCGTTCCGGCTGGCTCTCATTCTGGATCTGATCCGGCGTCCGGTCTGGCTGGGCGGGATCGTCGCCCTCATCGCGGGGTTCGCCTTTCAGGCGGCGGCGCTGTCGACGGGGCCGCTGGCCCTGGTGCAGCCGGTGCTCGCCACGGAGCTGCCGTTCACGATGGTGCTCCTCTCGCTGATGTTCAAGATGAGGCTGGAGGGGCGCATCTGGCTGGCTGTGGCGATGATGAGCGTGGGACTGGCGCTCTTCCTGTTCAGCGCCTCGCCCAGCACAGGACTTGAGCCGCCCAGCACGAAGGTGTGGATCCTGGCGGCGATCGTGACGGTCGCGGTGGTGATCGGGCTCTGCCTGCTGGCGCGACTGATCGAGGGTGACGGCCGAGCCGCTCTGCTGGGGGTGGCGACGGGCATCGGGTTCGCCTTCACCGCCGCGTTCATGAAGCAGAGCACCTCCATCCTTGGGGAGGGCTTGGCCACTCTGGCGACCTCCTGGCAGCCGTACGCGATGGTGGCGGCGGGACTGTGCAGCCTGTTCCTGTTGCAGAACACGTTGCAGAGCGGGACGCTGGTGGCCGCGCAGCCGGCGTTGACGATCAGTGATCCGGTCGCGAGCATCCTCTACGGCACCATGATGTTCGGCGAGAGCGTCCGGACGGGCCCCTGGATCATCCTGGAGGCGATCGGCATCGGTTCGATCTTCTTCGGCAGCTTCCTGCTCGCCAAGTCTCCGCAGGTCAGGGCTCAGTTGCTAGCCCAGACGAAGCCCAAGCAGCGGAGCTGAGATGAGACGCGCCTCGGCGGGCGGCGACAGGAAGAGAGCCGACGCCCGGGCGACCTGGTCGTGGCGCCGGCCCGGGTCCGTCAGCCGGTCGAGCGCGTCGAGGAGCTCCGCGCCGGTCCGCGCGTGCGCGCTCACGCCCGCCCGTGCCATGGCCAGCGCGCCGTCGCGACCGTGGCCCGGTATGGGGCGGTAGGAGACGACGGGCAGGCCCGCCGCGAACGCCTCCTCGCAGGTGAGCCCGGCGGCGTTGTCCACCAGCGCGTAGGCCGCCGACATGAGCTCCGGCATGTCCTCCCGCCAGCCGAGGACCGGCCCGGTCCGGGCGGAGGTCAGCCGGCGGCGCAGCCCGTTGTTGTGCCCGCACAGGATGACCGGCGTGTACCTGCCGGAACGCGCGAGGATGCGGGCGGTCCGCGCCACCTCGCCCACCCCCCAGGATCCGGCCGAGACCAGCACCAGCCGGTCGCCGGGAGCCGCGCCGATCCGGTCGCCGACCCGGGCCCGGCTCCTGTCCCGATCGGCAGTGGACGTCGGCGCTCCGGAGGAGAGGCGGAGGAAGCCGGGGCGTACGACGGGGGCATGGTGGAACGAGGGTCGCCCGGTCGCGGCGGCGAGACGCGGGATCACGGCGGGGTTCGGGCACAGGTACCGGTCGTTGCCCGGATGCAGCCAGAGCCGGTGCACGGCGAAGTCGGTCACCAGGACGGTGCTGGGCGCCGGCAGCTCGCCCCGCCCTCGCAGTCTCCCGGTCACCTGGGCGGCCAGGTGGAAGGCGGAGATCACCTCGTCCGGCGGCCGGTGGGAGATCAGGCGGCGCAGACGGGCCCCGGCCAGGACGGTCAGCGGCGAGGTCGACGGGGCGCGTTTGCCGACGAAGAAGACCCGGTAGATGACTTCGTACAGCCATGGCGCGCGCGTGATCATCCAGTGGTACCAGTGGCGCAGCAGCGGGCCCAGCCCCATGGGAAGCAACCGGAGGACATCGATGATCTCCACCTCGGCGCCCTGCGCGGCGAGCCGCCGGGCGAGTTCCGCGGCCACCTGGTCGTGGCCGGTGCCCATGGCGGCGCTGATGATCAGGAGGCGCCGGCCGGCCGCCTTCACGCTCCGCTCCACGGGGGCGTGAGGTGGCGCGGTGGGCGGCCCTCCCGGTGGCGCTGGCGGGTCTGGCGCTGGTCCACGCCGGCCCGGCCGTCACCTGGCTGCCCGCGGTGCGGCGGGCGCTGCCGGGCCTGGCCGGAGTGGGCAGCGCCGGGCACGTGGCGCTGACCTTCGACGACGGCCCCGATCCGCGGTCCACGCCGCGTTTCCTGGAGGAGCTCGGGCGGCTCGGTTGCCGGGCGACGTTCTTCGTCCTCGGTGAGATGCTGGAGCGCCATCCCGAGGTGGCCCGCCGCATCGTCGCCGAGGGCCACGAGCTGGGTCTGCACGGCTGGCGGCACGTCAACACCCTTCTCGCCCGGCCCGGAGAGGTCGCCGCGGAGATGGGCCGGGCGGTGGACCTGGTGCAGGAGGTCACTGGATTCCGCCCTGTCTGGTATCGCCCGCCGTACGGTGTGCTGAGCGCCGAGGCGCTGGTCGCGGCCCGGCTGTGCGCGTTGCGGCCGGTGCTGTGGACCGTGTGGGGCAGGGACTGGACTGCCGAGGCGAGCCCGGCGTCGGTCCTGGCGACGCTGCTGCCCGGTCTGCGGGGTGGTGCGACCGTCCTGCTGCACGACTCCGACCACACGGCCGCGTCGGAGTGCTGGCGGTCGGCGCTCGGCGCGCTGCCCGAGGTGGTGGACCGGTGCCGTCGGATGGGGCTGCGGGTGGGGGCGCTGCGCGAGCACGGGGTCGCCGGGGCGGGCGCGGTGTCCGGCGCCGCCTAGCACCGCGTCCCCCCGGTGCGGCGGTGCTGTGGTGGGCTGGGCATGCGGTCCTCCTCCGTGCTGGGCGAAGATCACGTGTCCGCGGACCCGTACCGATAAAACAGTGATTTCGGAAATATTTGGCTTATGGGCGATTCCGGATGGATGGTGCGAAGAGAAGTCGCATGAATGCGTAAATTCGACACCGAGGCCGCGTAATAGATGCCGATGAATGGCGACTGTGTAGTTTTGTGGCACCACTCGGTGGAGATTCCGTAGCAATGGCATCGCAGCAGGACTGCATGCACAATTTCATATCGAAGGCCAAGCGGGAGAATTTCCCCGTGGCCTTGCGAGTGCTGCCGCGTGCCTACCGGCGGCACCTGCTCGCCGTGTACGGGTTCGCGCGATTCGTCGACGACCTGGGCGACGAGGCCGCGCCGGATGACCGGTTGCGGTTGCTCGGCGACGTCGAGTCCGACCTGGCACGCCTGTACGCCGGATCGAGCCCGCGCCTGCCACCCGTCCGGGCGCTCGCGCGAACCGTCGAGACCTGTTCGATTCCGGCCGAACCCTTTCGCCGGCTGGTGGAGGCGAACCGGCGCGACCAGACGGTCAGCCGTTACGACACCTTCGATGACCTGCTCGGCTACTGCGAACTGTCCGCGAACCCCGTCGGGCACCTGGTGCTGCACGTGTTCGGCGCGGCGGCTCCCCGGCGGCTGACCCTGTCCGACCGGGTGTGCTCCGCGTTGCAGATCATCGAGCACTGCCAGGACGTGGGTGAGGACTACGCGAGGGGCCGGGTCTACCTGCCCGGCCGGGAGCTGCGCCGGTTCGGTTGCGCCGAGACCGACCTGGCCGGCGCGACCACGCCGGAGGCGCTGCGCCAGGTGGTGGCCCTGCAGACCGGACGGGCCGCGCGGATGCTGAAGGACGGGCGCCCGCTCGTCGCCTCGTTGTCCGGATACGCCCGCCTGGCGGTCGCCGGATACGTCGCGGGGGGCCTCACCACCGTCGCGGCGCTCGAACGGTCGGCTCATGACGTCCTGGGACAGGCCATCCGCCCACGCCGCAGCCGTTCGCTGGCCTCGTGGCTCCGCATTCTCGCGACATGGAGGTGACGAACCGGTGACCGTGTCCCACGCGTACCGGCGCTGCGAACAGATCGTCCGCACGCGGGCGAGGAACTTCTCCTACGGGATCCGGCTGCTGCCGGCGCCGAAGCGCCGCGCGCTCAGCGCCGTGTACGCCTTCGCCCGCCGGATCGACGACATCGGGGACGGCGACGGGCCCGCCGAGCAGCGGCTCGTCCGCCTGTCGGAGGCCCGTGCCGCGCTGCGCGAGGCTCGGCCCGACGACGACAACCTCGTGATGTACGCCCTGGCCGACGCGGCCCGCCGCTACCCCATCCCGCTGGAGGCGTTCGAGGAGCTGATCGACGGCTGCGCGGCGGACGTGCGCGGCACCACCTACCAGGACTTCGAGGACCTGCTCTTCTACTCCCGATGCGTCGCCGGCTCGATCGGCCGGCTGTCGCTCGGCGTCTTCGGCGCCGACGACCCCAAGGCCGCCGCGCCGCTGGCCGACGCGCTGGGCGTGGCGCTGCAGATCACCAACATCCTGCGCGACGTACGCGAGGACCGGCTGGCCGGCCGCGTCTACCTGCCGGCGGAGGATCTGGAGCGGTTCGGCTGCACGCTGGACGTCGACTCCTCCGGCCGGTTCACCGACGCGCCGCAGCGGCTGGCCGCGCTCGTCCGGTACGAGGCCGAACGGGCCCGCGAGTGGTATCAGGAGGGAATCCGCCTGGTGCCCCTGCTCGACCGGCGCAGCGCGGCGTGCACCGCCGCGATGGCCGGCATCTACCGGTCCCTGCTCGACCGCATCGCCGCCCACCCCGTCGAGGCGCTGACCGCCAGATCGTCGCTGCCCACGTGGCGGAAGACGACGATCGCCGCCCGCGCCCTGATGGGCGGACGCTCGTGAGCGGCGCACCGCCGGCTCCGATCGCGGTCGTGGGGGGCGGGCTCGCGGGCATCGCCGCGGCCGTCGCCCTGGGAGAGGCCGGGCACGCGGTCACCCTGTACGAGGCCCGCCCGCGGCTGGGCGGCGCCACCCATTCGTTCGAGCGTGACGGGCTGCTCGTGGACAACGGCCAGCATGTGTTCCTGCGCTGCTGCACGGCCTACCGGGGGTTGCTCGACCGGATCGGCGGCGCCGGCCGGGTGCGGCTGCAGGACCGGTTCGACGTCCGGGTCCTCACCCCGCAGGGCCGGACGGGACGCCTGCGCCGGACGGCGCTGCCGGGGCCGTTCCATCTGATGCCCGCTCTCGCGACCTACTCCCTCCTGCGGCCGGCTGACCGGTTGCGCGCGGTCCGCGCCTCGCTCGCGCTGACCCGGCTCGACCCGGCGGACGCGGCGCTCGACCAGGTCGACCTGGCGAGCTGGCTGGCGGCCAACGGCCAGCGCGATCCCGCGCGGGAGGCGCTCTGGGAGCTCTTCTCGATGGCGGCGCTGAACGTCGGCGCCGACGAGGCGGCCCTCGGGCCGGCGGTGAAGGTGTTCAGGACCGCCCTGCTCGGCCGGGCCGACGCCGCCGACCTCGGCATTCCGGCCGCGCCGCTCGGCGAACTGCACGGCACCGCCGCCCAGGACGCCGTCAAACGGCGTGGCGGCGAGGTGCGGCTGTCGGCGAAGGTCACGGCCATCGAGCCGGGCCCGATGATCGTCGTGGACGGCGACCGGATCCCGGTGTCCGCGGTGATCGTGGCGACGCCGCACGAACAGGCCGCCAGGATCGTCCCCGTCGCGGCCTCGCCCGACAAGGACCGCTGGCAGGGGCTGGCCGCGAGCCCGATCGTCAACGTGCACGTCGTCTACGACCGTCCGGTCACCGACCTGCCGTTCGCCGCCGTCGTTGGCTCGCCCGTGCAGTGGGTCTTCGACAAGACCCGCGTGGCCGGGCTGGCCAGGGGCCAATACCTCACCATCTCCGTGTCGGCCGCCGACCGGTGGATCGACCTGCCGACCGCGAAGATCCAGGCCGAGTTCGTGCCCGCGATCGAGCGGCTGTTTCCCGAGGGACGGCGGGCGCGGCTCGCCGACTTCTTCGTCACCAGAGAACGGCGCGCCACCTTCCGCCAGGGGCCGGGCAGCGGCGCGCTCCGGCCTGGGGCCGCCACCAGGTGGTCCGGGCTCTTCCTCGCCGGCGCGTGGACCGACACGGGCTGGCCCGACACGATGGAGGGTGCGGTGCGCAGCGGACTCAACGCGGCCGGACTGGTCAGACGGCACCTGCTACTACGGGCCGCCTCATGACTCCGGTCGTGCCCGCCGTGGTGGCGGCGGCCAGGCGGCTGGTCGACCCGGTCCTGCGTGAGGCGGTCGGCCGGCTGGACCCGATCACGGCCCGGGTGGCCGGCTATCACTTCGGCTGGACCGAGGAGCCGGGCGGAGCTTCGGCGGGCGGCGGTTCCTCAGGCGGTTCGCGAGGAGGTTCTTCAGGAGGTTCCTCAGGAGGGGGCAAGGCGCTGCGGCCCGCGCTGGTGCTGCTCTCCGCCAGGGCGGCCGGAGGCGACGCCGAGCGGTGCGCGCCGGCCGCCGCGGCGGTGGAGCTCGTGCACGCGTTCTCGCTGCTCCACGACGACCTCATGGACGGTGACCGGATGCGCCGGCACCGGCCGGCCGCCTGGACGGTGTTCGGCGGCTCCGAGGCCATCCTGGCGGGTGACGCCCTGCTGGCGCTGGCCGGGGAGCTGCTGGTCGAGCGCGACGGCCCCGGCCACCTGGACGCGGCGCGCTCGCTGAGCCTGGCCGTACGAGGGCTCATCGCGGGCCAGGGAATGGACCTGGAGTTCGAACGACGCGACGACGTGAGCCTCGACGAGTGCCTGCGGATGTCGGCGCGCAAGACCGGTGACCTGCTCTCGTGCGCCTGCTCGATCGGCGCGATGACGGCCGGCGGGCCCGCGGAGCTGGTCGAGGCGCTGGCGGCCTTCGGGGCCGAGGCCGGTCTCGCCTTCCAACTGGCCGACGACCTGCTCGGCATCTGGGGCAGCCCGGAGACCACCGGGAAGCCGGTGCGGTCGGACCTGCGCGCCCGCAAGAAGAGCCTGCCGATCGTCGCGGCCATCACCGGCGGTGGCGCGGCGGGCGAGCGCCTGGCCCACCTCCTGGCGCGGCCGGAACCGCTGCCGGAGCAGGACCTGGTGGAGGCGGCCCGGCTGGTGGCCGAGGCGGGCGGGCGTACCTGGGCCGAGACCGAGGCCAAACACCGGCTCGACACCGCCGGTCGCCACCTCGCCGGCGTGGAGATGCCCGCAGCCGTCCGGGAGGAATTCCTGGACATCGCCAGATTCATCACAGCCCGGGATCACTGACATGACCACAGTCGAGACCCTTCCGTCCGCGTCCAGCGCCCAGCTGGCCCTCGACGCCGCGTGCGACCACCTGATCGGCCTCCGGTCCCCGCAGGGGTGGTGGAAGGGCGAGCTGCAGACCAACGTGACGATGGACGCCGAGGACCTGCTGCTGCGGGAGTTCCTCGGCATCCGGTCCGAGGACGACACGGCCGAGGCGGCCCGCTGGATCCGCTCCGAGCAGCGGGCCGACGGGACGTGGGCCAACTTCCACGGCGGGCCGCCCGACCTGTCCACCACCGTCGAGGCCTACGTCGCGCTGCGGCTGGCCGGCGACCCGGTCGACGCCCCGCACCTGCGGACCGCCGCCGAGTACGTCCGGCAGGCCGGCGGCATCGAGGCGACCCGGGTCTTCACCCGGATCTGGCTGGCGCTGTTCGGCCAGTGGTCGTGGGAGGACCTGCCCGTCCTGCCGCCCGAGCTGATGTACCTGCCGCCGTGGGCGCCGCTCAACGTCTACGACTGGGCGTGCTGGGCCCGGCAGACGATCGTCCCGCTCACCGTGGTCAGCGCGCACCGGCCCGTGCGCCCGCTCCCGTTCGACCTGGCCGAGTTGCGCACCGGCCGCCGGATGAGGCGGGGCGCGCGTACGGGATGGGAGGGGGTGTTCCGCGGCCTCGACCGGCTGCTGCACCACTACGAACGGCGGCCCGTGAAGGGCGTGCGCGCGGCGGCGCTCCGTCGTGCCGCCGAGTGGATCGTGGCCCGGCAGGAACTCGACGGCTCCTGGGGCGGTATCCAGCCCCCCTGGGTGTATTCGCTGATCGCGCTCAACCTGTCCGGCTACGACGTCGGCCATCCCGTCATGCGCAGGGGGATCGAGGGGCTCGACCGCTTCACCATCCGGGACGCCGGGGGCCGCAGGCTGGAGGCCTGCCAGTCGCCGGTCTGGGACACCGCGCTCGCGGTCAACGCGCTCCTGGACGCCGGCGTCCCGCTGGACCATCCCGCCGTCGCCGAGGCCGCCGGCTGGCTGCTCGGCGAGGAGATCAGAGGGCCGGGCGACTGGACGGTGCGCCGGCCCTCGCTGGCGCCTGGCGGCTGGGCGTTCGAGTTCGACAACGACGGCTATCCCGACGTCGACGACACCGCGGAGGTCGTCCTCGCGCTGCGCCGGACGCTCCATCCGGAGGCGCGGCCGGCGATCGACCGCGGCGTGCGCTGGATGGTCGGCATGGCGTCCCGTGACGGCGGCTTCGCGGCGTTCGACGCCGACAACACCCGCACGTTGTGCACCAGGCTGCCGTTCTGCGACTTCGGCGCGGTGATCGACCCGCCGTCGGCCGACGTGACCGCCCATGTCGTCGAGGCGCTGGCGTACGAGTGGCCGGCCGGCTCGCCGGAGCTGCGGCGCGCCGTCGTCTGGCTGCTGAAGGCGCAGGAGGCGGACGGGTCGTGGTTCGGCCGCTGGGGGGCCAACCACGTCTACGGGACCGGCGCCGCGGTGCCCGCCCTGGTCGCGGCCGGGGTGCGTACCGAGGCGCGGTGCGTGCGGCGGGCGGTCGCCTGGCTCACGCGCCACCAGAACGAGGACGGCGGCTGGGGCGAGGACCTGCGTTCGTACCACGATCCGGGATGGATCGGGCGCGGGGCGTCGACGCCGTCGCAGACGGCCTGGGCGCTGCTGGCCCTGCTCGCCGCCGGGGAGAGCTCGCCCGTGGTGGAGCGGGGCGTGCGGTGGCTGGTGGAGCACCAGCGCCCGGACGGCACCTGGGACGAGCCGCACTTCACCGGGACCGGCTTCCCCGGCGACTTCTACATCAACTACCACCTGTACCGGCTCGTCTTCCCGATCAGCGCCCTCGGCCGTTACCTGAGCGCCCGCCCGGCAGGGGAGAGCCAGGTGCCGGAAGAGTCGGCACCGGGGGAGACGTCGTGACGGAGCTGCTGATCTGCACCGCCCTGGGCCTGGAGGCGTGGGCCGTGCGGCGCGGCCTCGACGCCTCCGCGACGGGTGTCCGGGTGATCCGGACAGGGATGGGGCCGCGCCGGGCGGCGCGCGCGGCGGCGGTCCTGCCGGAGTCCGGCGCGCTGGCCGTGGCCGGTTTCGCGGGCGCGCTCGACCCGGCTCTGCGGCCGGGTGACGTCGTGGTGGCGAACGAGGTCCGCTTCGGCGGGCAGGTGTTCCCGTGTCTGTCGGCGCCGCTGCTCGCCGGGGAGCTGACCCGCGCCGGCCTGTCCGTACGCACCGGCCCGCTGCTGACCTGCGACCACGTGGTGTCGGGAGTCGAGCGCCGGCGGCTCGCCGGGTCGGGAGCGCTCGCCGTCGACATGGAGACCGGCCCGCTGGCCGCAGCGGCGGACGGCCGGCCGCTGGCCGCGGTGCGGGTCGTGGTCGACACCCCGCGCGCGCCGCTGCTGAGCGCGGCCACCCTGCGCGGCTTCAACCTGGCCCGCCGCGCGCTGACCCAGGTCGGCCCGGTTCTGACGCGCTGGGCGGCGGCCGCCGCGCCCCGGACGGTGCTGCTGGCCGCCCCCCGGTCGTTCTGCGCCGGAGTGGAACGCGCCATCGAGATCGTGGAACGGGCGCTGGAGCGCGACGGCCCGCCGGTCTACGTGCGCAAGCAGATCGTGCACAACGAGCACGTCGTCCGGGAGCTGGAGCAGCGCGGGGCGGTCTTCGTCGACGAGCTCGACGAGGTCCCCGCCGGCGCCGTCACGGTCTTCTCCGCCCACGGCGTGGCGCCGAGCGTGCGGGACGAGGCCGGCGGCAGGAACCTGCGCGTGATCGACGCCACCTGCCCGCTGGTCGCCAAGGTGCACGCCGAGGCCCGCAGGTTCGCCGGGCGCGGCCGTCAGGTCGTCCTCATCGGGCATGCCGGGCACGAGGAGGTCGAGGGGACGCTGGGGGAGGTCCCGGACTCGCTGCTGGTCGAGGACGTGAGCCAGGTCGCGGAGCTGAGCGTCGACCGGCCGGTGGCCTACCTGACGCAGACGACGCTCGCCGCCGACGAGGCGGAGGAGGTCGCCGCGGCGATCCGGGCGCGGTTCCCCGACGCGGAGGGACCGGCGCAGGACGACATCTGTTACGCGACGACCAACCGGCAGGCGGCCGTGCGCGCGGTCGCCGACGAGGCCGGCCTCGTCCTCGTCGTCGGGTCCGCCAACTCCTCCAACTCCCAGCGGCTGGTGGAGGTCGCCGGCCGCCTGACACCCGCGTATCTCGTCGACGACCCCGGCGACATCGCACTCGAATGGCTCGCGGGCGTCGCGACCATCGGGCTGACCGCCGGCGCCTCCGCCCCGCCTCCGCTCGTCGACGCCGTCGTGACGGCCCTGCGCGGCCTGGGCGCGGTGCTGGTCGAGGAGCGGAAGGTCGCCCAGGAGACCACCAGGTTCACGCTTCCCAAGGAGGTGCTGTCATGACGATTCCGGTCCGCCAGAGCCTGCGTGTCGGCGGTTACATCCTGAGCAACAAGCTGCGGCGCCGGTCGAAGTTCCCGCTGCTGGTCGAGTTGGAGCCGTTGTTCGCCTGCAATCTCGGCTGCGCCGGTTGCGGCAAGATCCAGCATCCCGCCGACGTGCTGCGGCAGCGCATGCCCGTGGAACAGGCCGTGGCAGCGATCGAGGAGAGCGGCGCCCCGATGGTGTCGATCGCGGGCGGCGAGCCGCTCATGCATCCGCAGATCGGGGACATCGTCCGGGAGCTCGTCGCGCGTAAGAAATACGTCTACCTCTGCACCAACGCGCTGCTGATCCCGAAGAAGATCGACCAGTTCGAGCCGTCCCGGTACTTCGCGTGGACGGTGCACATCGACGGCCTGCGCGAGCGGCACGACGCGTCGGTGTGCAAGGAGGGCGTGTTCGACGAGGCGGTCGCCGCCGTCCGCGAGTGCCGCCGGCGGGGCTTCCGCGTCACCACGAACACCACCTTCTTCAGCACCGACAGTCCGCAGACGGTCGTCGACGTGCTCAACTACCTCAACGACGACCTGGCCGTGGACCAGATGATGATCTCTCCCGCGTACGCCTACGAGAAGGCGCCGGACCAGGAGCACTTCCTCGGTGTACGGGAGATCCGCGAGCTGTTCCGCAAGGCCTTCGCCGGGGGCAACCGCGGCAGGTGGCGGTTCAACCACTCGCCCCTCTTCCTCGACTTCCTGGAGGGGAAGATCGACTTCCCATGCACGGCGTGGGCGATCCCGTCCTACTCGTTGTACGGCTGGCAGCGGCCGTGCTATCTGATGGCCGACGGCTACGCCCGTACGTATCGGGAGCTGGTGGAGGAGACCGACTGGGACTCCTACGGCCGGGGCCGCGACGCCCGGTGCGCCAACTGCATGGCGCACTGCGGATACGAGCCCACGGCGATGTTCGCCACGCTGGGCTCACTCAAGGAGACGCTCAGGGCGGTGCGGAGCCGCTGACCGCTGCGGGGGGTCACCCGAAGCGCCGCATGAGGCGGCGGAACGGGCCGGGAGCGGCCCCGCGCAGCCGCGCCGGCAGGCGGAGCCAGCCCGGCACGTACGACTCGGACCGCTCGTTCCGGATGGCCGCCACGATGCCGCGCGCCACCCGCTCCGGCGGCATGGGCCGCGGCCAGGGGCGGTCGTAGGGGACGCCCCGCCGCTCGAAGAAGGGGGTGTCCACCACGCCGGGCAGCACCACCGACACGCCGACCCCCGGGCTCGCGCGCAGCTCGTCGCGGAGCGCGTCGGCGAAGGCGACGAGCCCCGCCTTGGTCGCGGAGTAGACCGCCTCGCGTCCCACGCCGATCGCGCCGGCGATCGAGGCGACGAGGACGACGTGGCCGCGCCCCGCCTCGACCATGCCGGGCAGGAGCAGCCGGGTCAGCTCGATCGGGGCGGTCAGGTTGACCGTGACGAGCCCCGCGACCCTGTCCGGCGGCATCCGCGCGAAGTCGCCGGCCCATCCCGCCCCGGCGTTGTTGACCAGGATGTCGACGGAGCCCGCGAGCCGGGCGAGGGTGCGGGCGCCGGTCGTGATGTCGGCGACCACGGCCCGCCCGCCGGTCTCGGCCGCGACCGCCTCCAGCCGCTCGCGGTCACGGCCCGTCAGCACCAGCCGCGCGCCGGCGTCGGCCATGGCCCGCGCGGTCGCCGCGCCGATGCCCGAAGAAGCGCCCGTGATCAGGACGCGGGCGCCGTCAAGTCTCATGACGACCACGTGTCAACCTCATGTGGCCGACGCTAGTGCGCGCCGGGCCGGTCGGTCGACCGCGACGCACCGCCGGGAGTTTTGTCCGTATTGCCGGATAAGAAGGGTCTCGCATGACCATGTCGGTACTGGCCTGCGGGCATGCAGTTGAGTATGGCTGACCTTCCATTTCATGACCGCCGCGACTTCGACGACGCGGCCCGCGGCTTCATCGCGAAGCTCACCCCGGCGGTCATCAGAACCGAGGACGGCAGGGTCATCTGGGACAACGACTCCTACGGATTCCTCCAGGAGGAATGTCCGAAGACGGCGCATCCGAGTCTCTGGCGGCAGGGGCAGCTGTGCGCCAGGCAGGGCCTGTACGAGGTGACCGACGGCGTCTACCAGGTCCGCGGGCTGGACCTGTCGAACATGACGATCGTCGAGGGCGACACCGGGGTCGTCGTCGTGGACCCGCTGCTGTCCACCGAGTGCGCAGCGGCGGCGCTCCGCCTCTACCGGAGCCACCGGGGCGACCGGCCGGTCACCGGCGTCGTCTACACCACCCCGCACGCCGACCACTTCGGCGGCGTGCGGGGCGTCACCGACGGCGCGGTGCCGATCCTCGCGCCCGCCGGATTCCTGGAGCGGGTGGTGGCCGAGCAGGTCTACGCCGGGCCGGCGACGAGGCGCCGGGCCGCCTACCTGTACGGGCCCGCGCTGGACCGCTCGCCGACGGGCCAGCTCGGCTCGGGCGTCGGCATGACCATCTCCACCGGCACGGTCTCGCTGATCGCGCCCTCGGTCCTCGTCACGCGTACCGGGCAGGAGGAGGTCGTCGACGGCGTGCACATGGTCTTCCAGCTCACCGAGGCGTCGGCCGAGATGAACTTCCTCTTCCCCGACCGCCGCGCCCTGTGCCTGGCCGAGAGCGCCACCCACAACCAGCACAGCATCCTGCCCCTCAGCGGCGGGCCGGTCCGCGACGCCCGCGGCTGGGCCCGCTACCTGACCGGCACCCTGGGGATGTTCGCGGGCCACGCCGACGTGGCCTTCGCCTCGCACCACTGGCCCACCTGGGGCGGCGAGGACATCGCGCGCTTCCTGTCCCAGCAGCGCGACCTGTACGCCTACCTGCACGACCAGACCCTGCGCCTGATGAACAAGGGACTGACCGGGCCCGAGATCGCCGAAGCCGTGCGCATGCCCCCGGGCCTCGAACGGGTCTGGCACGCCCATGGATACTCCGGCTCGGTCAGCCACAACGTCAAGGCCATCTACCAGCGCTACCTGGGCTGGTTCGACGGCAATCCCGCGCACCTGTGGGAGCACCCGCCGCGCGAGAGCGCCCTGCGCTACGTGGAGTGCCTGGGCGGCGGGGCGGCCGTGGTGGCCTACGCCAAGGGCTACGTCGAGGAGGGCGACCTGCGCTTCGCCGCGCAACTGCTCAACCACGCCGTCTTCGCCGACGAGGGCAACAAGGAGGCGCGCGACCTGCTGGCCGAGGTCTACACGCGGCTCGCGTACGGCGCGGAGAACGGCACGTGGCGCAACTTCTACCTGATGGGCGCGCTGGAGCTGGCCGAGGGCATCGTGCCGGCCGGCCCGCGCGCCGCCTGGCCGCACCTGGCCGTGGCGCTGGGCGTCGAGCAGATCTTCGACTCGATCGCCATCCGGATCCACGGGCCGAAGGCGTGGAACGAGTGCCTGGCCATCGACTGGCATCTCACCGATCTCGGCGAGTGTTACCGTACGACACTGTCCAACGGCGCCTTCACGCAGCAGTTCGACCCGCCTGACGGACCCGTCGACCTGACCCTGCGGCTGACCCGGGCGCAGCTCATCGGCCTGCTGGCCGGCCGGGGCGTCGAGGGGGTCGAGCGCGAGGGCGACATCGGGGTGCTGCGGCGGCTGGTGGCCGTGCTCGACGGGCCGCTGCCCGACTTCGCCGTCGTCACGCCCTGACCCTCATGATCGACGGCGATCAGCGCAGGCGGGCTCTCGGCATCTGCCTGGTGGCGGCGTTCATGTCCGGGCTGGACGTGAGCATCGTCAACGTGGCGCTCCCCTCGATCCGCGACGGGCTGCACGCCTCCGCGGACGGACTGCAGTGGATCGTGTCGGGCTACGCGCTCACGTTCGGACTGCTGCTCATCCCGGCCGGGCGGCTCGGCGACGCGCGCGGCCGCAAGACCGTCTTCCTGGCCGGCGTGGCGCTCTTCACCCTCGCCAGCGCCACCTGCGGCCTGGCCACCAACATGCCCCTCCTGATCGTGTCGCGGCTGGTCCAGGGCATCGGAGCGGGACTGATCAACCCGCAGGTGTCGGGGCTGATCCAGCAGATGTTCCAGGGGGGCGGGCGAGGGCGGGCGTTCGGCGCGCTCGGCGCCGCCATCGGGCTGTCCACGGCGGTCGGGCCGCTGGTCGGCGGTGGGCTGGTCACGGCGTTCGGCCACGAGGAGGGCTGGCGGTGGGTGTTCCTGGTGAACCTGCCGATCGGGATCGTGCTGCTGCCGCTGGCCTGGAAGGTGCTGCCGGCTGCCGAGACGGCCGGCCGGCGGGAGAGCCTCGACCCGGTCGGCGTGTCGCTGCTGGGCCTGGGCGTGACGGGGCTGCTGTTGCCCTTCATCCAGGCGCAGCAGTGGCCGGGCGGCGCCAAGTGGCTGCTGATCCCGGCCTCGCTGGCCGTGCTGGCCGGGTTCGTGGCGTGGGAGCGGGCCTACCGCAGGGAGCCGCTGATCGACCTGTCGCTGTTCCGGCTGCGTACGTACAGTCTGGGGACGATCATCGCGATGCTCTACTTCGCCGGCTTCACCGGGATCTTCTTCATCTTCACCCTGTACCTGCAGAACGGCCGCGACTACAGCGCGCTGCTGGCCGGGCTGGCGATCACGCCGTTCGCGCTGGGATCGGCCTCGGCGTCGGTGGTCGGCGGCCGGCTGGTGACGAGGATGGGCCGGCTGCTGGTCGCGATCGGGCTGGCCACGGTGGTCGTCGGCCTGGCCCTGACCATGTTCGCCACCGAGCTCGTACCAGGGCGGGACGTGGGGGTGGCGACCGCGCTGCCGCTGCTGCTCGCGGGCATCGGCAGCGGGCTGGTGATCTCGCCCAATCAGGCGATCGCGCTGTCGCAGGTGCCTCCCGCCGGTGGGGGGAGCGCGGCGGGCGTGCTGCAGACCGGCCAGCGGCTGGGATCGTCGATCGGCATCGCCGTCGTCGGCTCGACCTTCTTCGGGTCGCTCGGCCAGGGGTGGGCGAGGGGGTTCAGGCACGGCCTGATGGTGGTGCTGATGTTCGTGGCGATCGCGCTGGCCGCCGCCCTCTACGACCTGATCCTCGAACGCGTCCAGAGAACCCGCTGCCGGATTTGATACCGTCGGTGCCGCCGTGCGCCACTGCCGACCGAGGAGGTGAGACCGATCATCGCTGTGACAGGTCGGGCCTTCCTCTCCCGCATGGCCTAGGGAGTGCCCGCAGAAGGCATCCCCCGAAAGGCTTGAAACGCTATGCGCTTCAACTCCGAGACGTCGTCCGACGGTGTCTCCGAACAGCTCTTCACCCTCGATGACGTGCCCGGTGTGCTGTGGACGCCGGAGGGCGCCACCGGCACTCGTCCCCTGATCCTGATGGGACACGGCGGCGGTCAGCACAAGAAGGCCCCCGGCGTCCCGGTCCGTGCGCGCCGCTTCGTGGCCGAGTGCGGGTTCGCGGTGGTGGCCGTCGACGCGCCCGGCCATGGCGACCGGCCGAAGGACGAGGAGTACAACCGGATCGCGACCGAGAACCAGGCTCGGGTGGACGCCGGAGAAGAGCTGGCTCCGCTCATCGCCGGGTTTCAGCGTGATCTGGCGTGGAACCCTGGGCGTTCACGCCCGGGAGGAAACGACAGCGCGGGAGGGCCGCCAAGGCCCGAGCGGTGCGGTGACCGGTAGGCCGTGGAGCGGCTCAGCCCGGGCGTTCTTCGTTTCCTATCCCGGTGGCATGGGGTTGGCGATAATGTGTTCGAGGTGAAGCTGGTGGTGCGGGTGAAGCTGCTGCCGACGCCTGAGCAGGCGGCGGCGCTGGAGGCGACGTTGCGCGCGGTCAACGACGCGGCCACCTGGGTCTCGCAGCTCGCCCACGACCGGCGGGTGTTTCGCAACTACGATCTGCGCAGGCACGTCTACGGGCAGGTCAAGGACAGGTACGGGCTGGCGGCCCAGGCCGCGCAGCACGTCATCAAGAAGGTCGCCGACGCCTACACCACCCTGCACGCCCATGTCCGCAACGGCCATCTGGGCAGGCCCGGCTCCGCCCGGCGTGAGCGGGTGCTGGCCCGGCCGATCGTCTTTCGCCCCGG
>NZ_JCADBK010000027.1:0-97008 GCF_059358955.1 Nonomuraea sp. CX421
GGATTCCGCCAGAAACTCACGCCGGCCCGGCACCACGTCGTCCCAGCTCACACAGCAAATGGCGGCTGCCGTACTAGGACAGATACTGAGGTGCCCGGCCTCCTCCCAGAAGTCGTCCAACCACTCCTCGGCGTCGTCGTCCGTCGGCATGACCGGCAGGTCGCGTACGCCGTCGAGGTAGACGTCGATGTGTGGGCGAAGGCGGCAGGGCTGGAGAACAGGCGCTTCTTCAACAGCAGCGTGACGACCAGCCGCTGGGCCTTCTGCCCACGGAGCCACGGCAGGCTCACGATGCTGAGCAGGTAGACCGTGAATGGGTTGGCGGCACTCCCGTGCGTACGTCGTCATCTGGGCGCGAGCCGCGTGTCCAGATCAGGCGCGCAGCTCGGGCAGCACCTCCAGGGCGAGGCGCTCGGCCTGCTCGCGGAAGTCGCCCACGGGCGTGAGGTTCATCGAAGTGAACCCCGACCGGGCGAACCCGAGCAGCCGCTCCGTCACCTCGGCTACGCTGCCTGACACCACCCCGGCCTCGCCGGTCACGGAGCCCACGTGCACCGGGACGTTGTAGACGCAGGCGACCTCACGCCCGCCCGCCGAGTCCGAAGCGGCGGCCAGGACCTGGTCGCGCATGGCCACCGCCTGCTCCGGCCCCGCGAAGCCGTACGAGGGGATCCAGCCGTCCGCGAGCCGTCCGGTGGCCTCCAGCGCCCGCCTGCCGTAGGTGCCGAGCCAGATGGGGATCGGCCGCTCGGGCTTGGGCTCCAGGTCGGCGTCCACCACCCGGTAACGGCTGCCCTCGAAGCTGAAACCGGGCTCCGACCACAGACCTCGGATGATCTGGACGGCCTCCACCATCCCGTCCACCTTCTCCCGGGGTGACGGCACCCCGAGCCCGAAGGCCCGGAACTCCTCGTCGGAGTAGCCGCCGCCGAGACCCAGGATCAGCCGCCCGCCCGACAGCCGGTGCAGGCTCTCGGCCATCTTCGCCACCATCGCGGGTGAGCGGTACGGCACGCCCAGCACCCGGGTCGCGATCCGGATCCGGGTGGTGGCCGCCGCCACCCAGGTCAGCAGGGTCCACACCTCGTACGTCGGCTCGCTCCCGCACGGGTGGTCCGAGGCCGACACGAAGTCGAACCCCAGTGACTCGGCCCATCTGGCGTCGCCCACCGGATCCGCTCCGGCCGCCGCCGAGGTCGAGATGCCCAGCCCGAAAAGTCGCGTGCTCACCATGCCCCCTAAAGGTTTACATGTAAACCTAAGCTAGAGTTGGTTACACGTCAACAAAGGAGCGTGAGGATGGCGGAGCCGCGATGGCTGGACGACGCCGAGTTCCGGGCCTGGATCGGCTACCGGAGGATGCGGTTGCTCCTCGACGCCCAGGTCAGCCGTGACCTCCTGCGTGATTCGGGGCTGTCGGCGCCCGACTACGACGTGCTGTCGGCGCTGACCTCGTCCCAGGGGCGCCGGCGGCGGCTCACCGAGCTGGCAGACCGGATGCTCTGGTCCAAGAGCCGGCTCTCGCGCCACATCTCCCGGATGGAGCAACGCGGGCTCGTCACCCGCGAGGAGTGCGAGACGGACGCGCGCGGAGCCGTGGTCGTGCTCACCGAAGGGGGGCTGCGCGCGATCGAGGAGGCGGCTCCCGCGCACGTCGAGTCGGTCCGCCGCCACTTCGTCGACCTGCTCTCCCCCGAGCAGCTGGAGGTGCTGGGCACCGTCGCGGAGACCGTGCTGGCCCACCTCGCGCCGGGCGCCTCCCCCGAGGCGTCAGGGATGCAGCGCTAGCGCAACGTCCTCTACGGGCCGGCCACCTGGTGGCTGGGCGTGGGGCGGCGGTCCGGCCCGATGCGCTCACCGCGCTGGGCCTGCGAGAGGATCCAGACGCCCTGCTGGCCGATCACGCTCGCGCGCGAGGCCCGTGCCTACGAGCGAAAGGATCACGTCCGGCCTGCCGGCGCGCGAGCATCGTCGCGACGGCGAAGGCGCTGAGCACGCAGCCGATCTGCGCAAGGGCGACAGAGGTGGGCAGGGAAGGGAGTTTCCCGAGGTCGCCCAGCGCCGCTACGGGCAGGAACAGCAGCAGTGACGCGCGCCGTCCCACTGCGGACCCTGCCGCGTATCCCGCTGCCGCTGCCATGATGACGAGCCACGGCACAGGTTTCCAGAGTGCGATCTCATGGTTGGTGGCCATGTCGAGCACGTGCCTGCCGACCTTGCCGGCGGCCAGCCCGATGAGGGCAAACGGCATCCAGAGCATGAGTGCGCGCCGGGAGATGAGCGACAGGCCCTCGCGGGCCGGACGGGTGAAGGCGACGGCGACCGCCACCACTTGCGCCAGGAGAGACAGGCTGACGTTCGGTAGTGCCAGGGACAGAGGAAAGGGCGATCCACCCAGGTACAGCAGGAAAGCGAGTGCGCCCAGTGTGGCGATCCCCCGGTGGCGGAGCGCGACCGCGAGCACGGGCAGGGCGAAGACGATGATCGGTCGAGCCCAGTACAGAAGCGACCACGGTTCTTGCGTCCAGTGGTGAAACAGGCCCGGCCCGATGCTCGGTGCCAGCGACAGGGCCTGACGGGCCAGCGTGTCGGCCAGGATGAGAAGAGGCCACAGCGCCAGGCCCGCGGCCACGGCGTCCCGCCAGACGGGCGCCGACACCGTACCGAAGGCCCGCCGGCAGTGCACGCGAACCGCGCCTGCCAGCAGATCGGCCGTGTCGGCGATGTGCGGGCGGCTCTGTCCGGGCCGTGATCCGGCCAGCAGTACGCCGATCATCTCTTCCTCGTGCCGGGTGCGATGATCACGGGGATAGCAGGCCAGGAGCCGCCGGTATCGGGTTTCGAGGGAGGTCACGCCGTTCCTCCGAGGCCGGCGGCACGCAGCCGCGTGGAAGCCGCTCGCGCGTGACGGCGCATCCGCTCGGCCTCCGCCGCCAGCCGGGTCGCCCCGTCATCGGTCAGCTTGTAGTAGCGCCGGACCCTGCCGTCCACGATCTCCTCACGGTCCTCGGTGATGAGGCCCTCCTCCCGCAGGCGGTCGAAGGCGGCGTAGAGGGTGCCGGCGCGCAACCGTACCCGGCCCTCGGAGATCTGTTCGACGTCGGCGATGAGGCCATACCCATGTTGAGGGCCGGCGGCGAGCGCGGTGAGGATCAGGAAAGTGGGCTCCTGCATCGATCTCATTCGATCATTATATATCGATGATCTTTCTATCAGGCGCCTGATCGGCGACATCCCGCCGCGGACGCGGAACGCCTCAGCCGCGCCCAGGTTCGAGAAGCTCGCGCGGGCCGACCGTCATTTAGTCTTCCGCTCATGCCGCCACGTCTGTCACCCCGCCTCGCCGCGATCGTGAACGCGCTTCCCCTCCAGCCGCACTCACGTGTCCTCGAAATCGGGTGCGGCCCCGGGGCGGCCGCACGAGCGGTCGCAGCCCTGCTCACCACCGGCCACATCCTGGCGATCGACAGATCCGCCACCGCCATCGCCCAGGCCGAAGCCGCCGCGACGGACGAGATCACGTCCGGCCGCATGAGCGTCCGTCAGAGCGCGGGCGAAGACTTCGTCCTGCGGCCTCACGAAGAGCCGTACGACATCGTGTTCGCCGTTCGGGTCGGAGCCCTCGACGGGCGACATCCCGAGGATGGCCGGCGGATGCTCCAGCGCATCGCCGCGGCGACCACGGCGGAGGCCCGGCTTTTCATCGACGGTGGCGATCCGCTTCGCGAACTACCCATCCCGCGGCCTTAAGCCGCCTGGGTGAATGCGACGGAGCTTCGAAAGCTCATCAAAATAGGGAAGCCCACTTCCTTATTGCGCTCATCACCAGTAATGAGCCTACGGGCGCGCGCCGCCCCGCAAGGCGTCAAGGATGCAGCGCCAGCCCCTTGAGCACCTTGTCGACCGCGTTCCTGGGCCCGTGCACGGCCAGCCCGGCGAGCGACAGGTCCGCCGCCTCGACCGCGCGCACCGCGGCCCGGTTGTCCTCGTCGTGGCCCGTCTTGAACATCTCGTCAATGTAGACCGCCACGTCGAACCCCCTGGCCACCGCCTTCTCGCGAACGCGGCCGAGCGCCTCGGCGTCGGCCGCGTAGACGAGCACCGGCTGGCGGAACATCGGCAGGTAGCCGTTGCCGGAGGCGTCGGCGTAGGGCTCGCCGATGGTCTCGGGCACCCCGCCGGCCACGGCGCTGGCGAGGAAGGCGGTGACGTTGAGCCGCTGCCAGACGGCCAGGTCCTCGCGGACCACGATGCCGATCTTCGTGTCGAAACGCATGCGGCCAGCCTCCCGTCTCCGCCTCCGCCGGGTCTTGAACGCTGGTGCGCCTACTGCAGCCAGATGGGCGTCCAGTCGGGCACCTCATGGAAGCGGCGCAGCTCGGCCAGCCCGGACAGGATGCCGCCCCAGGCGGCGAAGGGAGGCTGCGCCCCGTCGAAACCGCTCTGCATCAGCGTGAGCCGGGTCTTGCCGCCGGAGCCCTCCAGCTCCCAGGTGCCGATGCCGTTGCTGCCCCAGTCGACCGAGAGCTTGCGGCCGGGCTCCAGCTCCAGGATGTGCGCCGGGTCGGGGTTGTCGAACCCGCCCATGGCGTAGCGCCCGCCGACGCGCGGCTCGATCGCGATGGGGTAGCCGAACCAGCGGGTGACCGACTCCGAGTCGATCAGGGAGTCGAACACCTTGTCCGGCGTCGCGTCGATCAGGACGTCCGCCCGCATGCCCGTCTTACCGGTGAAGTCGATCTTCGGCGTGAGCTCGCGGCCCTCGAAGTGCTCGACCAGGTTGGCCAGCGCCAGACACCAGAAGGTCTGCAGCACACCGCGGATGCTCGTGCCCTGCAGGGCCTCCTGGTGGTCGTAGTCGCTCTGCGACACCGAGACGATCGTCGCCGACGGCCCGTCCTCCTCGACGGCGAACTCGGTGGTGGCCTCCACCCCGTCGAGCGTCCAGGCGAAGCGCACCGTACGGTCGTCGGCGTGCAGCAGCCGCTGGTGCGGCGCGTCGCCCTCGGGGGTGTGGCGGCCCCAGAACTCGTAGCGGCCCGGCAGCTCGACCTCGGCCTTCTCGGCCAGCCAGATCCGCATGGCCGCGGGGTCGGTCAGCGCGTGGCGCACCTCCTTGACCGGCGCGTGGACGCGGGCACGGAGGACCATCGGCTCAGTCATGTGACTCTCCCTTGGGGTAGCAGGCGACGGCGAGCTTGAAGGCGTCTCCCTCGGCTCCGCCGTACCGGGTGAACAGGTCCTGCAGCATGGTGTGCAGGTCGTTGAGGAACTCCTGGCGGTGCTCCGCCAGGACGTGGATCTCCCCGGACAGCCCGATGGAGGGCAGCTCGGGGGCGGTGCGGTCGAGCGCGGCGATGTCGGCCTGGACCTCCTCCATCAGGTCCAGCAGGTAGCCCAGGCTCAGCTCGTCGCGCGCCTTGCGCAGCCCGATCCGGCCCACCAGGCGCGGCGACAGCCAGTAGGAGCGGGCCGCGGCCTGGTAGATGCCTTCGAGGATGCCGCGCACCTTGCGTTCGGACACGAGGTCGACCAGCCCCGCGTCGACCAGGCGCTTGACGTGGTAGTAGACCCGCTGCGGCGTCTGCCCGAGCTGCTGCGCCACCTCGGTGCAGGTGCGCGGCTCGGCCAGCTGCCGCAGCACTTCCACGCGCTGCGGCTTGAGCAGGGCCTCGGCCTGCTCGATCTCTTCCAGATACAGGACGTCTCTCATCGCAAAAACAATCCTTTACGTAAAATGAGGCTTTGTCAATGGGGGCGGCACAATGACAGGGTGACGGATGACTGGTCCCGCTACTGGCGCTCCCCCGACCAGCGCGTCGAGGCCATGCACGCCCACTTCGAGCGGCACGTCTACCATCGCCACAGCCACGAGACCTACTCCTTCGGCGTGACGGAGGAGGGGGCCCAGGCGTTCACCTGCCGCGGCTCGGCCCACACCAGCGCGGCCGGCATGGTGATGGCGTTCAACCCCGACGACCCGCACGACGGCCACTCCGCGACCGCCACGGGCTTCACCTACCGGATGGTCCACCTCCGCACCGACCTGGTGTCGGACCTGCTCGCCGACCTCACCGCCCGGCGCGCGGGCCTGCCGCTCTTCGCCGCCCCGGTGCTCGACGACCCGGCGCTCGCGCGCTCGCTGCGCGCCCTGCACACCGCCCTGTGCGGCTCTCCCTCGGGCGGCGCTCCGGACGACGGCCCGCCCGCCGTCCGGCCGGTCGCCGTCCCGGCGCTGCGCCGCGACGAGCAGCTCGCCGCCACGGTCTCCGCGATGGTACGGCGAGCCGCCACGGCCCCGGTCGTCCGGCCGACAGAGCTCCCCGGCTCGGCCCGCGTCGCCCGGCGGACCCGCCAACTCCTGCACGAGCGCCACCTGGACGACCTGACCATCGACGACCTGGTCGAGGCCACGGGCGCCAGCCGCTTCACGGTCTACCGGGCCTTCCGCACCGCGTACGGCATGGCCCCCAGCGACTACCAGCGCCAGCTGCGGCTACGCGCGGCCAAACGCCTGATCGCGGACGGCCTGCCGCTCGGCGAGGTCGCGGCGCGCACCGGGTTCGCCGACCAGAGCCACCTGACCCGCTGGTTCACCCGCTACTTCGGCCTCACGCCGGGCGCCTACCGCCAGGCCACCGGCACCACCACCAAGCCGTTGGGTCGGGCCGCTGGCGTGCGATGAGTTTCCGGCCGCCGCACCGTATCAATGCCGGAGACCCACACACGGCAAGGAAAGGGCGACATGATGGCCGACTACATCGATGTCAACGGCGTGCGCACCTGGTACGACGAGCGCGGCGCGGGCGACCCGCTGGTGCTCCTCCATGGGGGCCTGACCGACAGCCGTGACTTCAACGGCAACCTCGACGCGCTGGCCGAGCGGTTCCGGCTCCTGCTACCCGAGCGCAGGGGCCACGGGCACACCCCTGACGTGCCGGGCCCGTTCGCGATGGAGGCGTTCGCGGACGACACCGCGGCGTTCATCGAGAAGACCGCCGACGGTCCCGTACGGCTGGCCGGATACAGCGCCGGAGCGATCGTGGCGCTGTGGACCGCCGTGCGCCGCCCCGACCTGGTCGAGCGGCTCGTCCTGATCAGCGGCGCGTTCGATCCGGAGGGGATGATCCTGCGGCCGAGCGCCGACGCTCCGCCTCCCGCGCAGCTGGTCTCCGCCTATGCCGAAGTGTCTCCTGACGGGGCGGATCACTTCTCCGTCGTCCTGGAGAAGGTGGTCCGGTCGGTGGACGCGGAGGCGCCACTGGCTCCGGACGACCTGGCCGCCGTCACCTGCCCCGTGCTGGTCATGGCGGCCGACGACGACATCGTCACCCTGGAGCACACGCTGCGGATGTACCGGGCGCTTCCGGCGGCGCAGCTCGCCGTCGTGCCGCGGACCTCTCACCTGCTGCTGCACGAGCGGCCCGAGCTGTGCGCCCGGCTGGTCGGCGACTTCCTGGCAGAGGAGCCGGCTCCCACCTGGATGCCGATCCGCCGATCCGCCGGCTAGGGCCGGACGAGCCGCAGGCGGGCGTCGTAACGGCGGCCCGCCACGTGCGGGTCAGCGGGCGTCACCCTGGAGGCCCTCAGCCCCGTGCGGCGTCCGGCGTGCCCTTGGCGGAGCCGTACAGGATGGTGGTTCAAGGCCAGGAGCTGTCCTGATCGGGGTCGCCGCCGTCGGTGAGCAGGCGCAGGTCCGATTCGACCATCATCGCGACCAGTTCCTCGAACGACACCGTGGGCTCCCAGCCGAGCTGCACCCTGGCCTTCTTGGGGTCGGCGCAGAGCAGGTCGACCTCGGCCGGCCGGTGCAGGCCCTGGTCGGTGACGACGTACCGCTCCCAGTCGAGCCCGGCGGCGGTGAAGGCCGCCTCCACCAGCTCGCGGACCGACTTCATCCGGCCGGTGCCGATCACGTAGTCCTCGGGCTTCTCGGCCCGCAGCATGAGGTGCATGGCCCGGACGTAGTCGCCCGCGAAGCCCCAGTCGCGCCGGGCCTCCAGGTTGCCCAGGCGCAGCTCGCCGGCCAGGCCGAGCTTGATGCGGGCCACGCCGAGCGACACCTTGCGGGTGACGAACTCGGCGCCGCGCCGCGGCGACTCGTGGTTGAACAAGATCCCGGAGACCGCGTACATGCCGTAGGACTCGCGGTAGTTCTGGGTAAGGAAGTGGCCGTACGCCTTGGCCACCCCGTACGGCGAGCGGGGGTGGAAGGCGGTGCTCTCGGTCTGGGGCGTCTCGCTGACCTGGCCGAACATCTCAGATGACGAAGCCTGATAGAAGCGGATCTGGCCGTCGGGCGAGCCGCCCCGCGACACGCCCGAGCACACCCGGATGGCCTCCAGCATGCGCAGCACGCCCATCCCGGTGACCTCGGCGGTCAGCTCGGCCTGCTCCCACGACATCGGCACGAACGAGATCGCCCCGAGGTTGTAGACCTCGTCCGGCTGGGCCCGCTCCACCGCCGAGATCAAAGATCCCTGGTCGAGCAGGTCGCCTCGGACCACCTTGACGTCGGCGAGCAGCTTGCGCATCCGCGACACCCGCGGATTGGCCTGGCCTCGTGCCAGCCCCCAGACCTCGTATCCCTGACCGAGCAGGTGCTCGGCCAGATAGGAACCATCCTGGCCGGTGATGCCGGTGATCAGAGCGCGCCTGGCCAACGGGGTCCTCCCCTTATCACTAACCGCCTCCATTGGGACCGGAATGTACAGCTAAGCGCCTTGTCACAGCACCCCATCAAACTGGAACACGTTCTACCGAACATCGCTCGGTCATGCCAACATCGCAGATCGCACGGTGTGCGGGGCAGGTTAGGAACAATTCCAGCCGACCTACCGAATGGTAGCCTTCTCGGACTAAGGTCATCTTTCACGGTACACGCCCGACTCTGGGTGCTACCGGAGTGGAAAGGGGTGTCCGTGAGCGACGCGCTGCGGATCGCGCTGCTGTCCTACCGCAGCAAGCCCACCTGCGGCGGTCAGGGCGTCTACCTCCGCCACCTGAGCCGCGAGCTGGTGGCGCTCGGGCACCACGTCGAGGTGTTCTCCGGCCAGCCCTATCCCGAGCTCGACGAGGGCGTGATCCTCAACAAGGTGCCGAGCCTCGACCTCTACCGCGACGAGGACCCGTTCCGGACCCCGAAGCCCGGTGAGTTCCGCGACTGGATCGACTGCCTCGAGGTCGCCACCATGTGGACCGCCGGCTTCCCCGAGCCGCTGACGTTCACCCTGCGCGCCCGCCGCGAGCTGAGCAAGCGCGTCGGCGACTTCGACGTCGTCCAGGACAACCAGACCCTCGGCTACGGCCTGCTCGGCATCCAGAAGCTGTTCCCCGTGGTCGGCACCATCCACCACCCGATCAGCGTCGACCGCCGCATCGAGCTGGAGGCGGCCAAGGGCGTCAAGAAGCTGACCATGCGCCGGTGGTACGGGTTCGTGAAGATGCAGGCCAAGGTCGCGCCCCGGCTCAGCCCGATCCTGACGGTCAGCGAGTCGTCGCTGGCCGACATCCACCGCGACTTCAACGTGCCGCAGGCCAACATGCGGCTGATCCCGCTCGGCGTCGACACCCGCTACTTCCACCCACGTCCCGACAAGCCCCGCCGCAGGGGCTCGATCGTGGCCGTGGCCAGCGCCGACTCGCCGATGAAAGGCGTCGCCACCCTGCTGCGGGCCGTGGCCAAGCTGGCCACCGAGCGCGACGTCAACCTCACCGTGGTCAGCAAGCCCACCCCGGGCGGCCCCACCGAGCAGCTGGTCAAGGAGCTGTCGCTGGAGGACCGGGTCCGCTTCGTGCACGGCATCTCCGACGACGAGCTGGGCGAGCTGATCGCCACCTCGGAGGTCTCGGTCGTGCCGTCGCTCTACGAGGGCTTCTCGCTGCCCGCGGTCGAGCACATGGCCTGCGCCACACCCCTGGTCGCGAGCCGTACGGGAGCGCTGCCGGAAGTGGTCGGCGACGCCGCGATCCAGGTGAGCCCCGGCGACGCCGAGGAGCTGGCGTCGGTGCTGCGCCGCCTGCACGACTCTCCCGAGGAGCGCGAACGGGTGGGCCGGGCCGGATACGACCGGGTCATGGAACGCTACACCTGGCGCGTCGTCGCGAAGAAGACCGTCGAGGCCTATCGCGAGGCCATCGCGGCCCGCCGCCCCTGATGAGCCCCCCGTTGAGCCCCTGATGAGCCCCCGATGAGAACGAGGAGACCTGTCTAGTGCTGACCGTGGACTTCGCCCGGCTGCCCGTCGGACCCGGCGTGCGCGTGCTCGACCTCGGCTGCGGCGGCGGCCGGCACGCCTTCGAGGTGCTGCGCCGGGGGGCCGACGTCGTCGCCTTCGACATGGACAAGTCGGAGCTGGACGACGTGGCGGCTATGTTCGTGGCGATGGACAAGGGCGGTGAGGTGCCACTCGGCGCGACCGGCGAGACCGTCCAGGGCACCGCGCTGGACATGCCGTTCGAGGACGACGGCTTCGACCGGGTGATCGCGGCCGAGGTGCTAGAGCACATCCCCGACGACATGACCGCGATGCGGGAGATCTTCCGGGTGCTCAAGCCCGGCGGCACCGCCGCGATCACCGTGCCGAGCTTCCTGCCGGAGCGCATCTGCTGGGCGCTGGACGAGGCCTACCACACCGCCCCCGGCGGCCATGTCCGCATCTACACGCTGGCCGAGCTGTCGGCGAAGCTGAAGTCCACCGGCTTCGAGATCGGCCCCCACCACCACGCGCACGGCCTGCACGTGCCCTACTGGTGGATCAAGTGCGCGGTCGGCGTCAACAACGACGACCACCCGCTCGCCAAGGCCTACCACGAGCTGCTCGTCTGGGACATCATGAAGCGCCCGGCCGCCACCCGGATCGCCGAGACCCTGCTCAACCCGGTCATCGGCAAGAGCGTGGTGCTGTACGTCCGGAAGCCCGCGGCGTGATCGGTCGCGACAAGATCGTCCAGACGGCTCAGAGCATCGCGGCGATCCAGCAGGACGACGGCGGCATCCCCTGGCCCGAGGGTCACGTCGACGCGTGGAACCACATCGAGTGCCTGATGGCCATGAGCGTGGCCGGCCTGGACGAGCCGGTCCGCCGGGGCTACGACTACCTGGCCGCCCACCAGCGCGACGACGGTTCGTGGCCGATGAAGCTGGTCGACGGCGTCGCCGTGGAGCGCGGCGGCGAGTCCAACCACGCCGCCTACCTCGCGGCGGGCGTCTGGCACCGCCACCTCGTCACGGGCGACCAGGCGTTCACCAAGGAGCGCTGGCCGATGGTCAAGGCGGCCCTCGACTACGTGGTCGGGCTGCAGACCGAGCGGGGCGAGATCGTCTGGGAGCGCGACGCCCAGGGCCGCGCCTCGTCGTACGCGCTGCTCACCGGCTGCTCCTCGATCCACCAGGGGCTGCGCTGCGGCGTGCTGCTGGCCGACCAGCTGGGCGACCCGCAGCCGCACTGGGAGCTGGCCGCCGACCGCCTGGCCCACGTGCTGTCGGCCCATCCCGAGGCGTTCGCCGACAAGAGCCGCTTCTCGATGGACTGGTACTACCCCGTGCTCGGCGGCGCCGTGCGCGGCGCCCAGGCGTTTGAGCTGCTCGACCGCGAGTGGCCGACGTTCGTGGTGCCGGGGCTCGGCATCCGCTGCGTGTCGGACCAGCCGTGGGTGACCGGCGCCGAGACGTGCGAGCTGGTGCTGGCCCTCGACGCGCTGGGCGACCGCGAGCGGGCGGTCCGGCTCTTCGCCGACATGCAGCACCTGCGGCACGAGGACGGCTCCTACTGGACCGGCTGGCAGTTCGCCAACCACAAGCACTTCCCGTACGAGCGCTCCGGCTACACCGCCGCCGCGGTCGTCCTGGCCGCCGACGCGCTGCAGGGCCTGTCCGGGGGCGCCGCGCTGTTCCGGGCGGTGGCCGCGCCGTCCGTCACGCCCTCCGACCCCGACCTCTGCGGCTGCACCCCCGCGCGCACCTGACCGCCCCGCCGTACGGGAACGCAAGGGGTTTTGCGGGTTCTTTGCCGGGATGGGCGGAGCGGCTCCTCCGGCGTTCGGAATGGGGTGACTAGCTTCGGGTGTGGCCGTACGAGGCGTCTTCGGGGGAAGCGTGGGCGACACGGGCACAACAGCGTTCTTGCACCAGGACAGGACCGAACCGACTCTGAGTCAGGCTCGCGGCTGGCGAAGGCTGCTGGCCCGCGAGGAGCACGAGGCGGATCTCGGGCGGCGGAGGTTCGTCCTCAGACACGGACCGGCGGGAACGATCATCGAAGACGCCGAGAAGTCCTACCTGTTCGGTTTCAACGCGGTCGTCTCGCAGGAGCTCGGCAAGATCGAGGAGCTGCCGCCGCGGCAGCGGGCCTTCGGCTACGAGGGCGCCGGCGCCGCCTGCACCGCGCTCGACCTCCTCACCCTGACCCGGGGCCGGCGGCTGCACGAGCTGCTGGCCGGCCCCGCCGCGCAGCACCAGTACGCCGTCCACCTCGGCGCCGGCCGAGGCTACGCGCTGCTGCGCCTGCGGCCGGTCCGGCGCGCGAAGCGATCCCATCCGCTGCTGCGCTGGCTGGCCGTGGACGGCTACGGCTTCCAGCGCAGCCTCGACCACACCGACCGGATGGTGGGCGAGCGGGCCCTGCCGGACCTGCCGACCAGGGCCTTCCGCGGGACCTTCGACCAGGGGCTGGGCCGGCTGCTCTGGTATCACGACTGCGCCTCGCCGGACGACGTGGCGGCCCGCGTCTCCGCCTACCCGGCGGGCCGGCGGGCGGACCTGTGGAGTGGCGTCGCGTTCGCCGCGACGCGCGTGGGCGGGGCCGGCCCCGCGGACCTGGAAAGGCTGGCCGAGCACGCGGGAGCGGACGGCTTCCGGGCCCACCTGGCGCAGGGGTGCGCGTTCGCCGCGGCCACCGAACTGTGGGCGAGCCCGCAGCCCGAGCATGTGGCGCAGGCCGTACGGGCTCTGACCGGGGCCGAGCCAGGCGAGGCCGCCTCCTGGGTGGCCGACGCGCTCACCGCCCTCGGCCACGATCCGCACACCCACGACGACTTCCTGGCCTGGCAGGCCGGCACCCGCCGCGCCTGGACCGGGCGGCACGGCTGAACGAGCCGGCGCCACGGCTGAGCGAACCAGTGGCACGGCGGCTCGACGAACCGGCCGTGCTCCGACCGGCTCAGTGATCGGGCCGGCTCAGTGATCGGGCCGGCTCAGTGATCGGGCCGGGCGCCGATGCCGGGCCCAACGCGCTCCAGCACGCGCAGCGACCCCTCCACCGCCACCTCCTTGAACGCGCCCGACTCCAGGGCGCGCAGGTAGACCCGGTAGGGCGCCTGCCCCCCGGTGGCGGGGTCGGGGTAGATGTCGTGGAAGACCAGCGCCCCGCCCTCCATGACGTGCGGCGCCCAGCCCTCGTAGTCGCGCGTCACCGGCTCCTCGGAGTGGCCGCCGTCGATGAACAGCAGGCCGAGCGGGGTCGCCCAGAGCCTGGCCACCTGCTCCGACCGGCCGACGATCGCGATCACCTCGTCCTCCAGCCCGGCCGCCGCGATCGTCTGACGGAACACCGGCAGGGAGTCCATCTTGCCGAACCGCGGATCGACCAACGTCGGGTCGTGGTGGGCCCAGCCCGGCTGGATCTCCTCCGAGCCGCGATGGTGGTCGACGGTGACGACCACGGACCCGGTCTGCCGGGCGGCCGCGCCGAGGTAGACGGCCGACTTGCCGCAGTAGGTGCCGATCTCGCAGATCGGGCCGCGCCCGCCGTATCTCAGGGCCGCCTCGAACAGCGCGATGCCCTCCTTCGGCGGCATGAAGCCCTTGGCGTGCTCGGCTGCGTACAGCAGTTCGGGCGGCATCGTCATGGCATCGACCCTAACGGAACCGAACAACATTCCAGGGCCCTCTTGCCCGGCTTTATGCAACCTGTTCTACTTGGCAGCGTGAATCAGCGCGCTCGCATCTCGATGTCCGAGGAAGCCGTCACCGCGTTCCTGGAGGGGTCCCGCAAGCTGCAGCTCGCGACCATCAACCCCGACGGCACGCCGCACCTGGTGACCATGTTCTACGGGCTCGACGAGGGACGCATCGCCTTCTGGACGTACGGGAAGTCCCAGAAGACGCGTAACCTGGAGCGCGACCCGCGGGTGAGCTGCCTGATCGAGGCCGGCGACGACTACGCGGAGCTCCGGGGCGTCCTGGTGTACGGCGAGGCCAAGCGCATCGACGACCGCGAGCGGGTGCTGGCCATCGGCCTTGACGTCGCCCGCAGGATGACGCCCGGCGTGGCTGACGAGTTGCTGCTGCCGTACGTCGCGCAGACCGGTCGCAAGCGGGTCGCATTCGTCGTGGAGCGCACCAAAGTGGTCTCATGGGACCACAGGAGGCTCACATGAAAGTCACAGTTGACGAGATGGTGTGCGAGGCCAACGCCGTGTGCATGGGGCTCGCACCCGAGGTGTTCGATGTGGACGACGACGACCAGCTCCACATCCTGTTGCCCGAACCACCACCCGACATGCTCGACCGCGTCAGGCACGCGGTCCGATCCTGCCCCAAAGCCGCACTTTCCCTTGAGGAATAGCTGGAGGAGGAACCCCCCATGCGCGCCGCCCTTCTGCACGCCGTAGGCGACGACAAGCTGGACATCCGCGACGACGTCACCCTGGCCCCGGTCGGGCCCACCGACGTCCGCGTGCGGATCAAGGCGACCGGCGTCTGCCATTCGGACCTCTCGGCCATGACCGGCGTGCTTCCGCAGCCCGTTCCGCTGGTCCCCGGGCACGAGGGGGCGGGCGAGGTGGTGGAGGTCGGTGACCACGTCACCTCGGTCCAGCCGGGCGACCACGTGGTCATCAGCTGGCGCCCGGCCTGCCAGGAGTGCGACCTGTGCCTCGGCGGCCAGCCGTTCCTCTGCATGAAGTACGTGATCGAGTCGTTCAGCAAGGGCAACTTCCGCTTCGGCGGAGACACCACGGCGTTCGGCATGGCCGGCTGCGGCACCTGGGCCGAGGAGATCGTCGTTCCCTGGCAGGGCGTGGTCAAGATCGACGCGGACGTGCCGTGGGAGGTCGCGGCGTTGATCGGCTGCGGCATCACCACCGGCGTCGGAGCCGCCATCAACACCGCCCGGGTGCGGCCCGGCTCCACGGTCGCGGTGATCGGCTGCGGCGGCGTCGGCCTCTCGGTCATCCAGGGCGCCCGCGTCTCCGGCGCCCGGACCATCCTCGCGATCGACCCGCTGACGTCCAAGCACGAGCTGGCCAAGAAGGTCGGCGCGACCCACGCCGTCACCCCCGACGACGTGCCCGGCGCGCTGGCCGAGCTGACCGGCGGCAGCGGCTTCGACTACGGCTTCGAGGTGGTCGGCAAGTCGGCCACCATCCAGGGCGCCTGGCAGGTCACCCGGGCGGGCGGCGACGTCATCGTGGTCGGCGCGGGCGCGATGGACGACATGGTGTCGATCTCCGCCTTCAGCCTGCTCTTCGAGGGCAAGAACCTGCTGTCCAGCCTGTACGGCGAGGCCGACGTGCGGCACGACTTCCCCTACTTCGCCAACCTCTACAAGGCCGGCAAGCTGGACCTGGAGTCGATGATCAGCTCCCGCATCAGGCTCGGCGACCTCAACGACGCCGTGGCGGCGCTCAAGAGCGGCGAGGTGCTCCGCCAGATCGTCGTCATGGACTGATCCTGAGCCGTGCCGGGACGCCTCCGGAGCCGTCTGGCCTCAGCCCTGACCTTCGAAGTCGGGGTGGCAGGAAACGAGGAAGGCGAACGCTCCGGTGGCGTCCTTGGTCCGGTAGAACTCCACCATCGTGGCGTTGAACTCCTGACGACGAGCCGCGGGGACACTGATGGCGTCCATGCCATGCGACATCAGATGTCCATTCATCATCGACCGGCCCGTTCGCTCGTTGCCGTCGAAGTAGAACTGCTGCAGCGCGGCGAACAGGAAGTACGCGATCGCCTGCGTGAGGGGCGAGTCGAGCTCCGTCTGGATGGCCGAGACACCACGGGTGAAGATGCGGCGGAGATTCTCACCACCCGGTTCGGTGGGCGGAGGGATGTACCGGCCATGTTCGCCGAGGCTGACCCCCGGTGTCAGGGTTTCCTTGCCTTCCCCACGGAAGTGGCCGGATTCCAAGGCCTCCTCGCGTGCGATGAGCAGTTGGAAGTGATCAGAAGTCGGCTTGTCCAGCCGGAACTCTCCAGACTTCACCACCCTGACGAGCTCTCTCGCTGCTTCGGCGAGATTGACCACCTGGCGCTCATCGCTGAGCTTGCGCCCCCCGACCGTGATCCCCTCCATCAGGGTCTGCACCTCCGGGTACGTGAACGGATTGCCCTCCAGAACGGCCGCATCCCACACGAACTCCGGCAACGCGCGCTGATACCGCCAGACGGCTCGCGCGACCGAGTGCACGCCCACGTCGTGTGCCATCGGAACGTGCGCCCAACTGAAACCCAGCGCGTCAGTCAACTGCTCCGCCATCATTCGTCCCCAAGCCTCGAACCCCATGCGATGCGTAACAGAGCCCATCGTGCCAAAACTCGGTTCGAGTGTTCACCACTGCGGCCGAGCCGGCACTGCTCGCCTGGGTGGTGTTTCGCGCGTGTCCCATCGGGTGCTGGCCAGGCGGCGTTCGGTCAGCGTGAGGAGGTCGAAGATCTCGCGAGCGAGGTAACCCCTGGTGTTCCGGTCGACCTGCTCGGGGTGGAGGATACGGGCGCCGCGCGACCGCCGAGTCGGCTCGCGGCACCGGCCGCAGTCCCTGGGACCCTCCTCTCGCCTCACTGCGCCTCACGGCGCAAGCCGAAGACCGCGCAGTCCCCGGCCGCGGCTTGAGTCTCCTGTAACGGGAGACCGTACGGTCGGCGCATGAGTGACAAGAAGATCCAGTCCCTGCTCAGCGACGAGGAGAAGCGAGAGGTCTGGGGTGAGTGGGCCGATCAGGAAGACGAGTACCTCGACGAGGTGGAGCAACGGTGGGGAGACTCCACCGCGTACGCGCAGTCCGCGAAGCGTGTCGCCGTCTACGGCAAGGAGCAGTGGAAGCAGATCAACCGCGACAACGCGGAGATCGAGGCGCGAATCCGCGAGCTGATGGACGCCGGCGCCGACCCGTCGAGCGAGGCGGCGATGGACGTGGCCGAGGCGCAGCGGCAGCACATCGCCCGCTGGTTCTACGACATGACGCACGAGTTCCACGTGCGGAAGAGCCTGCTGTACGTCGAGGACCCGCGTTTCCGGGCGGGGATCGAGGCGAACACCCGGCCGGGCGCGGCGGAATGGCTGCAGGAAGCGATCAAGGCCAACGCCGCACGCGCCGCCGAGACACCGAGCACGACAGCGTGACCCGGCACGCGCCGGCTGCTGCGGGCCCGGCGCGGCAGCGCGATGTGCGCGGGCCGGACGTGGAATTCGCGTGCCCCTCCCAGGCCACAGCGAACGTGCGGGGCGGGTGTCAAGGGGCGACGGCGCGTGGGCCTTCCCCCTCCTCGCCGTAGAACGGATGCCGCATGGTGGTGCTGTTGAGCACATGCAGCACCTGCGCCGGCTCGCCGAACAGCGCGGCTACAGATCCGTCGAATCACACTGCGACATAACGACCATCAGCTTGCGAACGCCCAGACTCCATGCTGGAGGTCACCCACCCGGCATCGAACTGGCCGCTCCATGGAGCCCCGCCCCTTCACGGGGCACAGGTGTTCATCCAGCCGGACGGCGCCATCCACGTGACCCGGGCAGGTTGGCGCGCGGTCATCCGGTGATTCATCACCCCGGCCAAGCAACGACGAAACCCCCGGCCGGAGAGCCGGCCGGGGGTTTCGGGTCACGCGGAGCGTCAGCCGGTGAAGCCGACCGCCGCCCAGTCCACGGTCTTGTAGCCCCTGGAGCCGTAGTTGGCGAGCGTCTTCTTGCTCGCGATGATCTCCGGCCGCTGGTACAGCGGGATGGTGTGCACCATGTCCCAGATCAGCTTGTCGGCGGCGTTGGCCTTCTCGATGGCCTTGGCCGGGTCAAGCTCGCTCACCGCCTCCTCGATGGCGGCGTCCAGAGCGGGGTCGCTGCCCTTGGGGAAGTTGCTCTCGGAGCCGGTCTTGTAGATCTGCGGCAGCGAGCCGATCGGCAGCGGCGTGCCGATCCAGGAGAACGGCACCAGGTCGAAGTCGCCCTTGATGATGAAGTCGGTGAAGAACTTGTCATCGGGGACCGGGCGGATCGTGATCTTGATCCCGGCCTCCTTGAGCATGGCCTGGGTCAGCTCACCCTCCGTCTTGGCGTACGGCACGCCCGCGGGGACGACGAAGCTCAGCGCGAACTCCTTGCCGTCCTTCTTGCGGTACTCGCCCTCCTGCTTCCAGCCGGCCGCGTCGAGCAGCTGCTTGGCCTTCTCCACGTTGTACTTGCCGAGGTCGCCGGAGTTGTCGACGTAGCCCTTGTGGTTGTTCATGAAGACGTGGTTGCCGAGCGTCTGCAGCGGCCAGTCCATGTCCTTCAGGTCGGACTCGGTGATCACGTCACGGTCGATCCCGTACGCGATGGCCTGGCGGACCGACTTGTCCTTCAGGAACTCCGACTGGTTGTTGACGGTGATGTGCCGCCAGTTGGGGCTGAACGCCTTGCGGATGTCCACGTCGGGGACTTCCTTGGCCCGCTTGAGGTCGGCCGGGCTGCCCGGCGGGATCTCGACGGCGTCGAGCTCGCCGTTGGCGAAGGCGTTCACCTGCGCGGCGGGCGTCTCGATCGTCCGGAAGATGATCTTGTCGAGCTTGGACTTCTTGCCCCACCACTTGTCGTCGCGCACGACGGTGAGCGTCTTGGTGCCCTCGTCGACCTTCTCCACCTTGAAGGGCCCCGCGGTGACCGGGATCTTCTGCAGGTAGTCCTTCTCGTACCCCTCCGGCTTCTCCATGTGCGAGGCGGGGAGGAGGTGCGCCGTGCCGCGGTTGAACAGGCCCTGCCATTCCGGATACGGCTTGGAGAAGGTCACGATGGCGACCTTGTCCGAGTCGCCCTTGGTGACCGACTCGATCCGGTCCCAGCCGTCCGTGGAGGCCGGCTTGTACTTCTTGTCCTTGCCGTTGTTGATCTTCCAGGCGACCTCGAGGTCCTTCCACGTGATCGGCGTGCCGTCCGACCACACGGCCTTGTCGTTGAGCGTGTACGTGACGACCTGCTTGCCGGAGGTCATCTCGTTCTTCACGTCGGTCACGAAGTCGGGATTCGCGGTGTGGGTGGCACCATCGTCCGACAGCATCAGCTGCGGCATGATCGTGTCGAGCATGTCCGCGGTGTCGGACTGGTTGCCGTCGACGTGGTTGGGGTTCCACTGCGACGGCCACTGCCCGATCGCGAGGGTCAGCGTGCCCCCGTCCTTGACCTGCTCGTAGGCGACCGGGTTGATGCTGATGGCCGGGGTCTCGGCCATCTGCTGCTGGGCCTGCTGCGACTGCTCGGCACTGGGCTTCTTGGCGTCGCCGCCGCCACCACCGCAGGCCGCGACGGCCATGGCCAGGACTGCGAGCCCCGCCGTGGCCTGGTAACGAACCTTCACTTTTCCTCCTGGTCCTCCGAGGCCGGGATGACCTCGATCTGCTCCGCGTAGTGGCAGGCGGCGCCGTGGTCCACGGCGTTCGCGAGCCGGTCAACTCTGGGCTCTTCGTCCACGCAGCGCTGCCGCTCGGCCTCGCCCAGGCGGGCGAACTTGGGGCAACGCGTGCGGAACCGGCATCCCGATGGGGGGTCGGCCGGGCTGGGCAGGTCGCCTTCGAGCAGGATCCGCTTGCGGGTCCGTTCCATCTCGGGGTCGGGCAGCGGGATCGCCGACAGCAGCGCCTGGGTGTAGGGGTGCGCGGGACGGTCGTAGACGTTCTCGACGGCGCCGATCTCGGCGATGCGGCCGAGGTACATGACCGCGACCCGGTCGGCGAGGTGCCTGACCACCGCCAGGTCGTGCGCCACGAACAGGTACGACAGCCCCAGGGTGTTCTTCAGCTCCTCCAGCAGGTTGACGACACCCGCCTGGATGGAGACGTCGAGCGCGGAGACCGGCTCGTCGAGCACGAGGAGCTTGGGGTCCAGCGCGAGCGCCCGGGCGATGCCGATGCGCTGGCGCTGGCCGCCGGAGAAGTGCTGCGGGTAGCGCGCGGCGTACTCCGGCGCCAGCCCGACCAGTTCGAGCAGCTCGGCGACGCGCCCCTTCACGTTCGTGTGACCGTGGGCGCGCAACGGCTCGGCGATGATGTCGCCGACCGGCATGCGCGGGTCGAGCGCGGCCATCGGGTCCTGGAAGACGATCTGCAGGTCGGCGCGGAGCGCCTTGCGCGCCGACCTGTCCAGCTGGGCGCTGTCCCTGCCGAGCACGACGACGCGGCCGCTCTGCGGGGCCGCCAGCTGCATGATCTGCTGCAGCGTGGTCGTCTTGCCGCAGCCGGACTCGCCGACCAGGGCCAGCGTCTCGCCCTCCGCGATGTCGAAGCTGATGCCGTCGACCGCGTGCACGGTGCCGACCCGGCGCTTGAACACCGCGCCCTTCATCAGCGGGAAGTGCCGGACGAGGTCGGTGAGCTCCAGCACGGTCTCACGCTGGTCGCGCGGCACGCGCACCACCTCGCTCGGCGGGATGTCCGGGACCGGGAACACGTCCTCGCCCGTCAGGCCCTTGTACTCGATCTCGTTCGAACGGAGGCAGGCCACCTGACGGCCGCCGCCGATCGCGACCAGCGGCGGCTCCTCCTCCTCGCACACGTCGATCCGCATCGGGCAGCGCGGCGCGAACGGGCAGCCCGGCGGCAGCGCCGCCGGAGAGGGCGGGGTCCCCTCGATCGGGACCAGCGGCCCCTCCGCGCCGTCGATCCGGGGGATCGACGCCAGCAGCCCCATCGTGTACGGCATCCGCGGCCGGTAGTAGATGTCGTCCACGGCCCCCTGTTCGACCGGCTTGCCCGCGTACATGACGAGCACCCGGTCGGCCATGCCCGCGATGACCCCCAGATCGTGGGTGATCATCACGATGCCGGCGCCCGTCTCCCGCTGCGCGGTCTTGAGCACCTCGAGCACCTGGGCCTGGATGGTCACGTCCAGCGCGGTGGTCGGCTCGTCGCAGATCAGCAGGTCGGGGTCGTTGGCGATGGCCATCGCGATCATCGCGCGCTGCCGCATGCCGCCGGAGAACTCGTGCGGGAAGGCCTTGGCCCGCACGTTCGGGTGCGGGATGCCGACCAGGTCGAGCAGCTCGACGGCGCGCTGGGCGGCCTTGTCCTTGCCGAGCTTCTGATGGACGCGGACGGCCTCGGCGATCTGATCGCCGATGGTGTAGACGGGCGTGAACGCCGACAGCGGGTCCTGGAAGATCATGCTGATCGACTTGCCGCGGACCCTGGTCAGCTCGCTCTCGTCGACCCCGACCAGTTCCTGGCCGTGCAGCATGACCGAGCCGCTGACCTCGGCGTTCTGCGGCAGCAGGCCCATGACGGCGAGTGACGTCACGGACTTGCCCGAGCCCGACTCGCCGACGATGCCGAGGACCTCGCCGCGCGAGACCTCGTAGCTCACCCCGCGCACGGCCTGGATGTCGCCGGGGAAGGTGACGGTGAGGTCGCGGACCTCCAAGATGCTCACGAGTTGCTCCCGGGGTCGAGTGCGTCACGCAGTCCGTCGCCGATCAGGTTGATGCTCAGCACCAGGACCACCAGCAGGCCGGCCGGGAACGCGAACAGCCACGGGTAGCCGGTGGCGTTGCGGGAGCCCTCCGCGATCAGCGTGCCGAGCGAGACGTCGGGCGGCTGGATGCCGAAGCCGAAGAACGAGAGCGCCGCCTCACCGATGACCGCGCCGCTGACGTTGAGGGTCGCGTCGATGATCAGCAGGGAGGACAGGTTCGGCAGGATGTGCCGGAAGATGATCTTCCAGCGCGGGATGCCCATGTACACGGCGGCCTGAACATACTCCCGCTCGCGCAGCGAGAGCGTCATGCTGCGCACCACCCGGGAGGTGATCATCCAGGCGAACGCCGCGAGCAGCACCACGAACCAGAGCCAGGAGCCGCCTTTCAGCCTCGGCGAGATGATCGCGATGATCAGGAAGCTGGGCAGCACGAGCAGCAGGTCGACGCCCCACATGAGCAGCCGGTCGATCCTGCCGCCGAAATATCCGGCGAACGCGCCGACCACCGCCGCGAGGGCGGTGGAGATGAGCGCCACCAGCAGTCCGATGATGATCGACTTCTGCATGCCGCGCAGCGTGACCGCGTACATGTCCTGGCCGATCGAGGTGGTCCCCCACCAGTGGTCGGCCGAGGGAGCCGAGAGGAAGGCCCGGAAGTCCTTGTCCGTCCACTCGTACGCGCCGATGAACGGGCCGATGTAGGCCAGTGCCACCAGCAGGATCAGGGCAATGCAGCCATAGCGGGCCTGCTTGTTACGCAGCAGTCGGCCGAGTACAACTTTCGAACGCACCTAGTTCACCCGCACTCGAGGATCGAGGGCCGCCACGAGCAGGTCCGACAGGAAGGAGGCGACCAGGACGCAAAGGGAGGCGAAGAGACTCACCGCGGCGACGGCGTTGACGTCGTTCTGGTTGATCGAGTCGACCAGCCAGGCACCCATGCCGTGCCAGGCGAAGATCTTCTCGGTGAAGGTGGCGCCGGTGAGCATCGTGCCGAACGCGAAGGCGAAGTACGTGGCCGCCGGGATCAGCGCGGTGCGGAGCGCGTGCTTGAACAGCGCGGTCCTGCGCCGGAGCCCCTTGGCCATCGCCGTCCGGACGAAGTCCTGGTTCAGCACGTCGAGCATCATGTTGCGCTGGATGCGGCTGTAGAAGGCGATCGAGCCGAGGCTGAGCGAGATGGTCGGCAGGATCAGGTGGTTCAGCCGGTTGAAGAACTGGTCCCAGCCGGACAGCTTGGGGTTGTACTCCCCTGTGTACTCGATCAGCGTGAACCCCAGCCCGCGGTTCAGGCTGTAGGTGGCGATCGCGAGCAGCGTGGCCAGCACGAACACCGGGATCGCCATGATCACGAAGGAGCCGACCCCGATCAGGCGGTCGCTGAACCTGTACTGCCTGACGGCGGAGTAGGCGCCCAGCCCCACGCCGAGGACGAAGCCCACGACGGTGCCGATGAACAGCAGCCTGAGGCTGACCCCGATCCGCCGGCCCATCTCCTCGTTGACCGAGCCGCCGTTCCAGGTCCTGCCGAAGTCTCCGGTGACGACGCCCGAGGCCCAGGTCACGTACCGCTGGAACACGGGGGTCTTGTCGTTGAGGTTGTACTCGTCGAGTGTCGCGTCGACGACGGCCTCGGCGACAGGGGGTTGGCGCCCCTCGTACGCGCCGCGAGGGTTCATCGTGGTCGCGGCCAGCATGTACGCCAGGCTGGCCGCGATCATGACCAAGATCGCATTGGTCGCGAACCTGCGTAGCAGGTACCTGCCCATCACCCTCCGTTCGCGCTGAACGAGGGCCGAGGCCACGCCGGGAAGACAGCCCTCACAGCAGAAAAGCCACCTTCACGTCAGTGGAAAACCACTTGACGCGAGGATGACTAGCGAATCGGAGAATATCGGACAAAGAGTTACGACCGACAACAGTCGGTCGTAACAGTCAGGTAACCAGCCTTACCTTGCCTAGCCGATAGGGCCACTGACCTGCATAAACACCCCTTTATCGCCATCGGTCGGCTATGTCACAAAATCGGGACATAAGCCAGACAGAATGGTCGTCGATTGCCTCACTGCAGTCGGCGACAAACTTATGTCACGAAATTCGTACATAAATCACGGCGGCACAGCCCCTCCACCAGCCCCTCAACGCGCCATGTCACAGAATCCGGACATATTGCTACACGCAGGGAGGCCCCGGGATCAGGTGGTGGAGAAGGCGGCGTCGAACGCGGTGGTCGGCGGGGTGATGGAGTTGAGCTTGCGGATGAAGCCGAGCGCCTCCCTGGCCCCGTCGAGCCGGTCCATGCCCGCGTCCTCCCACTCGATGGAGATCGGGCCCGTGTAGCCGATCGAGTTGAGCGCCCGGAAGCAGTCCTCCCACGGCACGTCGCCCCGGCCGGTGGACACGAAGTCCCAGCCGCGCCGCAGGTCGGCCCACGGCAGGTGCGAGGACAGCCGTCCGCGGCGGCCGTCGCCGACCCGCACCCGGGTGTCCTTGCAGTCGACGTGGTAGATCCGGTCGGCGAAGTCGAGGATGAACGCCACCGGGTCCAGGTCCTGCCAGACCATGTGCGACGGGTCCCAGTTGAGGCCGAAGGCCGGTCGGTGGCCGATCGCCTCCAGGGTGCGCTGCGTGGTCACGTAGTCGTAGGCGATCTCGCTCGGGTGGATCTCGTGCGCGAACCGCACGCCCACCTCGTCGAACACGTCGAGGATCGGGTTCCACCGGTCGGCGAAGTCCTGGTAGCCGGCCTCCACCATCGACGCGGGCACCGGCGGGAACATGGCCACCGTGTGCCAGATCGACGAGCCGGTGAAACCCACGACGGTGTCGACGCCCAGCAGGGCCGCGGCCCGCGCGGTGTCCTTCATGTCCTCGGCCGCGGCCTGGCGCACGGACTCGGGATCGCCCGACCCCCAGATGCGCGCCGGGAGGATGGCCCGGTGCCGCTCGTCTATGGGGTGGTCGCAGACGGCCTGGCCCACCAGGTGGTTGGAGATGGTCCACACCTTGAGGCCGTGCTTGTCGAGCTGGGCGTGCTTCCGCTCGACGTACGACGGGTCGGCCACGGCCTGCGCCACGTCGAAGTGGTCGCCCGAGCAGGCGATCTCCAGGCCGTCGTAGCCCCACTCGGCCGCCAGCCGGCACACCTCCTCGAACGGCAGGTCGGCCCACTGGCCGGTGAACAACGTGACCGGTCTCATGTCTCCTCCACGACTGTGTAGCGGCTGGAGTCAGCCGCGCTGCGCTCGACCGCCGCGAGCACCCGCTGCACCCGCAGCCCGTCGGCGAACGACGGTGACGGGTCGGCGCCCTCGGCGATCGCCTCCAGGAAGTCCTTGATCTCGTGGGTGAAGGTGTGCTCGTAACCGAGGCCGTGCCCCGGCGGCCACCAGGCGCCCACGTACGGGTGGTCGGGCTCGGTGACGAGGATCCGGGTGAAGCCACCGCCTCCCTCGCTGACCCACAGCTCGTTCATCGCCTCGAAGTCGAAGGCGAGGCTGCCGAGCGAGCCGTTGATCTCGATGCGCAGCGCGTTCTTGCGGCCGGTGGCGAACCGGGTGGCCTCGAAGGAGGCCAGCGCCCCGCCGGAGAGCCGCCCGATGAACAGCGCCGCGTCGTCGACCGTGACCGGGCCCGTGGCCGAGCCGCCGCCCGAGCCGCTCAACCCGGCCGACGACTCCGGCAGCGGGCGTTCCTTCACGAACGTCTCGGTCAGCGCCGAGACGCCCACCACGTGCTGGCCGGTGACGAACTCGGCGGTGTCGATGATGTGCGCCCCTATGTCGCCGAGCGCGCCCGACCCCGCCTTGTCCTTCTGCAGCCGCCACACGAGGGGGAACTCGGGGTCGACGATCCAGTCCTGCAGGTACTGGGCGCGTACGTGCCGGATCTCGCCGAGCCGGCCCTCCTCGACCAGCCGGCGGGCCAGCGCGATCGCGGGGACCCGCCGGTAGTTGAACGCGACCATGGCCCGGCCCGGCGCCCCGGCCGCCGCCTCGACCATGGCCTCGGCCTCGGCGACGGTGTTGGCCAGCGGCTTCTCGCAGAGCACGTGCTTGCCGGCGCGCAGCGCCGCGATGGCGATCTCGGCGTGGGAGTCGCCCGGGGTGCAGATGTCGACGATCTGCACGTCGTCGCGCCGGACCAGCTCTCTCCAGTCGGTCTCGACGTCGGCCCAGCCGAGGCGGGCGGCGGCGGCCGACGTGCGCTCCTTCGACCTGCCGGCCAGCACCGCCATCCGCGGCGCCAGCGGCAGGTCGAAGAAGGCCCCCGCGTTGCGCCAGGCCTGGGAGTGGACCCGGCCCATGAACGCGTAGCCCACCATGCCCACGCCGACGGTGGTTCTTTCTGACATGCGGCCCCCGATCAGGATTCGAAGCCGAGCGGCAGGTACTTCTCTACGTTCTCCTTGGTGATGGTCTCGGACGCAAGGGTGATCGACTGCGGAACTTGGTTCTCCACGAGGTCACTCATGCCCTTCCCCTGGGCGATCAGACGGGCGAGTTTGATCGCCGAGGAGGCCATCGTGGGGCTGTAGGTGACCGTCGCCTCCAGCACCGAGCTGCCCGACTGGATCTCCTTCATCGCGTTCAGCGAGCCCGCGCCGCCGACCATGACGAACTCGCTCCGGTTCGCCTCCTTGATCGCGGCCAGCACGCCGACGCCCTGGTCGTCGTCGTGGTTCCAGAGCGCGTCGATCTTCTTGTGGGCCTGCAGCAGGCCGGCCGCCACCTGGTTGCCGGTCTCGACGGTGAACTTGGCGTCCTGCTTGGCGGTGACGCTTAAGCCGTACGTCTTGAGCGCGTCGGCGAAACCCTTGCTGCGGTCCTGCGTCAGCGGCAGGGTGGCGATGCCCTGGATCTCCAGGATGACCGGATTGGAGACGCCCTTCTCCTTGAGCTTGGCGCCGATGTAGTGGCCGGCGGCCACGCCCATGCCGTAGTTGTCGCCGCCGATCCAGGTCCGGTAGGCCAGCTTGTCGGGGAAGACACGATCGAGGTTGATCACCGGGATACCCGCGTCGGTGGCCTGCAGGGCGACCTGGTTGAGCTGCTGGCCGTCGTTGGGCAGGATCACCAGCGCGGCCACCTTGGCCGCGATCAGCGACTCGACGGCGGAGATCTGCTGGTTGATGTCGTTCGTCGGGTCGACGGGCCGGAACTCGACGTCTGTGTACTGCTTCGCGGTGGCCTCGGCGTTCTTGGCGATGGCCGCGATCCAGCCGTGGTCGGCCGCCGGGGCGGAGAAGCCGATCACCACCTTCGTGCCGGGCTGGTCGTTGCCGCTCGCCGCCGGGGCCGGCGCGGCGGCGCTGGTCGGGGCGGCGGCCGGCTCATTGCTGGTGCAGCCCGTGGCTAACAGGACGGCTCCGCCGACGAGGAAACCTCTGCGCGCGACGTTCTCGGTCATCGAATCTCCTTAAGGTTCCGCCGCTGGAGGAGGACGGCGACGACGATGATCAGGCCCTTGGCGATGAGCTGGTCACTGGTGTTGAGACCGTTGAGGATGAACAGGTTGGTGATGAGCGTGAAGATGAGCAGGCCGAGGATGGAGCCGATGATCGTGCCCCGGCCGCCGGTGAGCAGGGTGCCGCCGATGATGACGGCCGCGATGGCGTCGAGCTCGTACAGGTCGCCGTGGGTGGACGAGCCGGTCGTGGTGCGCGCCATGATGAGGATCGCGGCGATGCCGCAGCACAGGCCCGACAGCGCGTACAACAGCATGGTGTGCCTGCGCACGTCGATGCCGGCGAGCCGGGCCGCCTCGGGGTTGCCGCCGACCGCGTAGGTGCGACGGCCGAACGTCGTGCGGTTGAGCAGGATCCAGCCGAGCACCACGACCAGCGCGAAGACGTAGACGAGCAGCGGGATGCCGAGCAGCCGCGTGGTCGACAGCTCCACGAGGGCGGAGTTGCCGGTCTGGATGAGCTGGGTCTTGCGGTCGGACATCCGCTGGGCCAGGCCGCGGGCGGCGACGAGCATGGCCAGCGTGGCGATGAACGGCACCAGCCGCCCGTAGGCGACGAGCAGCCCGTTGACCAGGCCCGCGCCCGTGCCGACCAGGATCGCGCAGACCGCCATGACGAACGGCCCGAACTCCTGCGTGGCCAGGGTCGTCGCCCAGACCGAGGCGAGGGCCATGATGGCGCCCACCGACAGGTCGATGCCACCGCCGATGATCACGAACGTGGCGCCGACCGTGATCACGCCGATCGTGGCGGCCAGCGACAGCATGCTGACCACGTTGGACGTGGTGGCGAAGTTGTCCGGTTTGGTGATCAGGCCGACGATCACCAGCAGGCCGATCGCTACGAACAGGCCTAAATGCCGCATCTGGCCCAACCGGCTCATCAGGCGGCCCTCCCCTCCATGATCATGTCGAGCACGCGGTGCTCGTCGAGGTCTTCGGCGGCGCCCTGGTGGATGACGCTCCCCTCGCGCAGCACCAGGACGCGGTCGGCCAGGCCGAGCACCTCCGGCACCTCGCTGGACACGAGCAGCACGCCGATCCCCTGCTCGGCCAGGCCGCGGATCACCGCGTAGAGATCGGCCCGGGCGCCGACGTCCACGCCCCGGGTCGGCTCGTCGAGCAGCAGCAGCTTGCGCCCGCCGAGCAGCCAGCGGGCCAGCACGGCCTTCTGCTGGTTGCCGCCGGACAGGGTCTTGATCGGGCGTTCGGGGACGGGCGGCCGGATGTCGAGCGCCTCGACCAGCCGGGCGGCCTCAGCCCGCTCCCGGGCGCGGTCGACCCAGCCGAACCGGGCGAACTCCGGCAGGCTGCCCAGCGTGATGTTGGCGGTCACGCTCTGATCGAGCAGCAGCGCCTGGGCCTTGCGTTCCTCGGGGGCCAGGCCCATGCCCCGGCGCACCGCGCGGACCACACCGCCGCGCCGTAATCGCTCTCCGGCCAGCACCACCTGGCCGGTCGCGGGGCGCGCGCCGTACACGGCCTCCAGGATCTCCGAGCGGCCGGAGCCGACCAGCCCGGCCAGGCCGACGATCTCGCCCGCCCGCACCGAGAGCGTCACCCCGGCGAACGCGCCGGGCGAGGTCAAATCCTCGACCCGCAGCACCTCGTCGCCGGGGCGGCGCGAGGCGCGGGGCGGGAAGACGTACTCGACGTTGCGGCCGGTCATCAGCGAGACGATCTGGGAGGTCGGCGTGTCACGAGCGGGCAGGCCGACCGCGACCGTGCGGCCGTCCTTGAGCACCGTGACCCGGTCGCCGATCTCGCGGATCTCCTCCAGCCGGTGGGAGATGTAGACCACGGCCACGCCCTGGGCGGTCAGCTCGCGGATGATGCGGAACAGGTTGGCGACCTCGTCATGGGCGAGCGCGGCCGACGGCTCGTCCATGATGATCAGCCGGGCGTCGTGCGACAGCGCGCGGGCCATCGACACCACCTGCTTGGCGGCCGGCGACAGCCGCCCCACCTCGGCCGACGGCCGGATCTCGGGGTGGCCGAGCCGGGCCAGCACCTCGCGGGCGGCCCGGTTGCCGGCGGCCCGGCGTACGAAGCCGAGGCGGGCGTGCTCGTGGCCGAGGAAGATGTTCTCGGCCACGCTGAGCCCGTCGACCAGGTCCAGCTCCTGGTAGATGGTGGCGAAGCCGAGCCGGATGGCGTCGTTGGGGCTGCCGGGGCTCACCGGCGCGCCGTTGAACTCGATCGTGCCCTCGTCGGGCCGGTGGACTCCGGCCAGCACCTTGATGAGCGTGGACTTCCCGGCGCCGTTCTGGCCGAGCAGGCAGTGCACCTCTCCGGCCCGGACGTCGAGGTCCACCCCGTCCAGTGCGCGCACGCCGGGGAACTGCTTGACGATTCCCCTCATGACCAGCATCGAGGTCTCCCTGGTAGGCGTTCCAGTCGAGCTAGGCGTTGACGATGCGGTTGATGTTGTCGGGTGACAGGTAGTGCTCAATCGCCAGGATCCCGGCGCCCAGCGCGGCGGCGTTGATCCCGGTACGGCTCGGCACGATCGACAGGTGGTGGGTGGCCAGCGGCAGCGACCTGCGGTAGACGGTCTCCCTGATGCCCGCGAGCAGGTGCTCGTGGACCCGCGACAGGGCGCCGCCGATGACGATGACCTCGGGGTTGAAGAAGTTGACCAGACCGGCGAGCACCTCGCCGATGAGCCGGCCGGCCTCCCTGACCAGCCGCAGCGCCTGGGTGCTGCCCGCCTGTACGAGCGCGACCACGTCGGCGCCCGTCTCGGCGGGCACGCCCAGCTCGGTGAGCCGGCGCGCGACGGCGGCGCCTCCGGCGACGGCCTCGAGACAGGCGCTGTTGCCGCACCGGCAGCCCGCGTCCTCGTGGCCGGACACCCGGATGTGGCCGATGTCGCCCGCCGAGCCCTGCGCGCCGCGGTGCAGCCCGCCCTCGGCCACGATGCCGCAGCCGATGCCGGTGCCGACCTTGACGAACAGCAGGTGGCGGGTGTCGGGGAACGCGTTGCGCTGCTCTCCGAGCGCCATCACGTTCACGTCGTTGTCGACGAGCACGGCGCAGTCCGCGAAGTGCTCGGGGATCGGATAGTCGTTCCAGCCGGGCATGATCGGCGGGTTGTTGGGCCGGCCCGTGGCGAACTCGACCGGCCCCGGCACCCCCATGCCCAGCGCCCTGAGCGCCGTGCGGGGCCGGCCCGCCACGCTCAGCAGGCGGCCGAGCCGGTCGTCGACATGGGCCAGCACGATCTCGGGCCCCTCGGCCACCAGCAGCGGGTCCTCGCACTCGGCCAGCACCTCGCCGGACAGGTCCATCAGCACGATCCGGCAGTGGGTGGCGCCCAGGTCGACGCCGCCGAACACGTGGTCCTCGGTCTGCAGGCGGAGGTGGCGCGGCGGGCGGCCACCGGTGGACTCGCCGCTCTCGGTCTCCTCGACGAGGCCGCGCTCGATGAGCGCGTCGACGCGCTGGGAGATCGTGGAGCGGGCCAGGCCGGTGAGCCGGGCCAGATCGGACCGGGTCGTCGCGGTGCCCGCGCTGATCAGTGTCAGGACATCGCCCGGGGAGCCCGGGATGGGGGTCATGCCGCGACAATAAGATCACAAATGCGGCAAATCAAGAGTGAGAACCACCCGAACTTGGCCGACTTCCGCCAGTGATCGAACAAAGCTTGATTCTTCTGCCCGAAAGCTCGCCCTGGGACACCCTTCAGGCCACGAAAACGAAGCGGTGGGGTCCCCTCCTTACCCGGAGAGGTCCCCACCGCCGAGGTGAGAGTCGTCGAGCGACGTAGCCGCCGAAGCGACACGAGCCCTTGGAGCGATAGGAGCCGCTAGAGCATCGCCTTCATCGAGTCGCCCGCCGTGAGCACGTAGGGCTGCTCGGCCATGACCGCGTCCCAGTTGTCCGCGAGCGCCTCCGGCGTGAGGTCGTCGGTCTTCCAGCCGGGCCCCTCGGCCACGAACACCCGCGCCACCCGGCCGCCGCCGACAGTGAACACCTCGCCGCTCGCCTCGCACGACTCGTGCACCAGGTAGGCGACCAGCGCGCTGACCCGCTCGGGCGTGAACTTCGCCTCGAACTCGGCCGGCAGCAGCGCCTCGGTCATCCGGGTCCAGGCGATCGGCGCGATGGCGTTGGCCCTGATGCCGTTGCGGGCCCCCTCGATGCCGATCGTCTTGGTCAGGCCGACCAGGCCCATCTTGGCCGTGGAGTAGTTGGCCTGGCCGAAGTTGCCGAACAGGCCGGCCGGGCTGGAGGTGTTGACCACGCGGCCGTAACCGGCCTCCTTCATGTACGGGTAGGCGGCCTGGCTGACCAGGTAGGAGCCGCGTACGTGCACCGCGAGCACGCTGTCGAAGTCCTCGGGCGTCATCTTGCCGAACGACCTGTCGCGCAGGATGCCCGCGTTGTTGATGACGATGTCGATCCGGCCGAACGCGTCGACCGCGGCCTGGACGATCGCCCTGGCGCCCTCGGGGGTGGCGACGTTGTCGGTGTTGGCGACGGCCTGGCCGCCGTTCTTGGTGATGAGCTCGACCACCTCGGCGGCCGGACCCGTGGAGGCGCCGGTGCCGTCGAGCGCGCCGCCCAGGTCGTTGACGACGACCTTCGCCCCCCGTTCGGCCAGCAGGAGCGCGTGCGACCTGCCCAGGCCGTGGCCCGCCCCCGTGACGATCGCGACTCTGTCATCGAACCGAAGCATCGAACCTCCAACACAGGAGAACATCGTTCTAGTACGAGCACGATATCCCGAACGGGCCGTGACCGGCCGAGCCTCGCGTCAGAATCGGCCGTAGGCGGCGAACCACAGGTCCGGCTCACCGGTGACGCGGCGTACCTGCCCCCGGGCCTCCAGCCAGACCAGGTGGGCCAGCGTCTCGTTGTTGGCCGAGCGGCGCATGAACGCCGGGATCGTCTCCCAGGGGCGCGACCAGGTCAGCCGGGTGGCGATGTCCCAGCAGCTGATCCCGTCGGCGGCGCCGACCACGCCCTCGATCTCGGCCAGCCGCTCGTCGTGGTGGCTGATCACGTAGTCGACCCGTTCGCCCAGCTCCAGGAACCGGAACTCGTGCGCGGGCAGCACCTCGTCCACGTCGAGCTTGCCCACGACGGCCAGCGAGTCGAGGTAGTCGGCCAGCGGGTTCGGCGAGGACTGCGGGTGCACGGCCACGATGGGCGTGATCTTCGCCAGCACGTGGTCACCGGAGAACAGCACCTTGCGGGACGGCGACACGAAGCAGAGGTGGCCCGGCGAGTGTCCGGGCGTCCAGATCGCCCGCAGGTCCCAGCCGGGCAGGCCCAGCTCCTCGCCGTCCTCGACCAGCCGGTCGGGCTTGGCCATCGCGACCATGTGCCTGATCATCATGGACGCCCCCGCCAACTCGTCCAGCGTGGGGGCGGGCACGCCGCACCGGTCGAGCAGCGCCCGCTCCTTGCGCACCAGCGAGTCGATGGCGCTCTCGTCGTAGCGCTCGTGCAGGAGACTCGCGTCGGCGGGGTGCAGCGCGATCCAGGCGCCCGACGCCTCCCGGACCCGCCCGGCCAGGCCGTAGTGGTCGGGGTGGATGTGCGTGACCAGGACGCCCTTGACGTCGGTGATGGCGTAGCCGGCGGCGCCCAGTCCGGCGACCAGGGCCGAGTAGGCCTCGTCGGTGTCCCACCCGGCGTCGATGATCGCCACGCCGTCGGCCAGCTCCAGCGCGTACACGAGCACGTACCGCAACGGGTTGATCGGGATCGGCACCGGGATCGACCACAGTCCGGGCCGGACCCGCTCCACCTCCGGGATCGTGCCGCCGAGCCACGCCGCCCGCTGCGCCTCGTTGGATGGGGTCACCACAAACTTCGCCATGCCCCTGATTGTGCCCGTGTTCCCAGAACCACGTTCTACTGGGGTCGCCCCGCGCCGAGCGGGGCGGGGGCGCTCTCTCGCGGGCCGAAGGCGGGCATGCGGACGAACAGCAGGGCGGAGACGAGCACCAGAGCGGCGGCCACGGACCAGGCGGCGGCCGAGCCCGCCTGGGTGGCGAGCGCGCCGAACCCCACGTTGGACAGGCCCGCGCCGGCCTGGAGCGACAGCGAGCTGGTCGAGGTGACCGTGTTGCGCTGGGCGGCGGTGACCGCGGTGTGGGTCAGCTCCAGGCAGAGCATCCCGGCCACCGAGAGCCCGGCGAACATGACCACGTAGGCCAGCCCGGCCGTCGCCAGCCCGGCCACGCCGTCCAGCCCGGCCGTGGCCGCGAGGCCGCCGATCGAGAGCGCGGTGAGCACGACGCCCGCCGCCGCCCCGCGCGCCGAGCCGCCCGCGACCCGGGCCGCCCAGGGAGCGATCGAGCTGCCCGCCGCGCTCCCGGCGAACCCGAGCGCGGCCACGACGGCGTAGGCGGCGCCGCCGAGCTCGGCCGTGCCCGCCAGCTCGGCCAGCCGGCCCGGAGTGAGCAACTCGACGGCGGTGAGCGCGACCCCCGAAGCCGCGGCGGCCAGCATCAGACGGCGCAGCAACGCGCCGTGAACGACCATCCGCAGGCCCCCGGCCACGGTCCGCGGCACCTCACGCAGCACGCCGCCGAGCGAGCGGCGCGCGTGTGACGGCTCGGGCATGGCGAGCACGACCACGACCAGCAGCACACCCGCGGCCACCGCGCCCAGCAGGGGCGGCACAGCCAGCGGAGGGATCGGGCCAGCCGGCCGCAGCAGCGGCTCGGCCGGCGAGGGGATCGGGCCGCCCGGCCCCAGCAGCAGCGGCGCGAAGCCGCCCGCCAGCACCCCCAGGCAGAGTGCCGCCGACTCCATGGCGCCGCCCCGCGCCAGCCCCGGCTTGAGATCGGCGTCACGCCCCTCAACGTCGTGCAGCGTGTCGACGTACCAAGAGGTGGCGGGCCCGCTCGACAGAGCGCGGGCCACCCCCTTCAGCACTCCCGTCACCAGGAACATCCACACGGTGGTGGACACCGCCATCATCACCAGCGCCGCCACGGTGAAGGCGGCCGACAGGGCGAGCACAATCCGCCGCCCGACGACGTCCGCCAGCCCGCCCGTCGGCAGCTCCAGCGCGATCGTGACGGCCGAGAACACCGTGGTGACCAGGCCGACCTGGGCGAGGCTCAGCCCTCGGGAGGTCATGAGCAGCACCATGACCGCCATCGTCAGGCCGACAGGTAACCAGGTCAGAAAGCTGACCACCAGGTAACGCCGCAACACGGACCGAGCGGTCATCGCCCGTCCCCTCTCCTGCGGGCCGTACGCGAAGAACCACCATCGGCCGCGCCCGGGAGGTCTTGGGAGGCCGCTCGAGGAAAGCCCCCGGCCCAGAGGTGGACCGGGGCGGCATCCGGGGCGCCGGCGTGACGCTCGGCGACTTCGCGCACCAGGTCGTCAACCCGCTTCACCAGCTCGCGCAGCCCGGCGGGCGGTAGGGACACGAGGTGGTCGCTGAGCCCGGCGACCTCGACCCACTCGTCGGGCCAGTCGGTCCCGTCATACTCCTCGACCGCGCGGGCGAGCGCCTCGACCTGGCGCCGGTGCATGATCCGGACCGCTTCGGCCCCCTCAGGTGTGGCCGACATGCGCAGGTCGTCCCAGGAGGTGTAGCGATGGCGGGCACGCCAGCGGCGCTCCCTGCCGTCACGCCGCGCCGGGTCCTCCTCGATGAACCTGTACTTGGCCAGCTCGCGCAGGTGGTAGCTGGTGGAGCCGGAGCTCTCACCGACGACGCGCCCGAGCTCGCTCGCCGTCGCGGGGCCGTCGCCGCGCAGCAGCCCGAGCAGCCGCACCCGCAGCGGATGGGCCACCACCTTGAGCACCCTCGGGTCACTGATCTCGTACGACTCTTCCATGCTCTGGAGCGTAGACCGCAAAGGCAATTTTGCAAAGAGTATTTTGCGGTATGCCGTACCCGTGAGGCCGTGCTCGTAAAATCGGCGGCATGCTTGACGACATCTGGGTGGACGAGGCCGTCTTCGCGCTGCGTCCCGACTTCGCGGCGCTCCTCGTCACGGCCCACGGCCTGCGCAACGGGCCCAGCGACGACCGATCCCGCGCCTGGCTGGCCGACGCCTCGACGCGTCCCGCCCAGCCGGACAAGATCGAGGCGTGGCGCGATGCCTACCGCGCGTTCGGCGCCAAGCCCTCCCGCACCCGCCCGTCGGTCGACGCGCTCACCCGCCGCCTGCCGCTGCCGGAGATCAACCAGGTCGTCGACGCCTACAACTCGATCAGCGTGAAGCACGCCCTGCCGATCGGCGGCGAGGACCTCGACCACTACTCCGGTCCGGCGCGGCTGGTCAGGGCGGCGGGCGACGAGGAGTCCGAGGAGGCGCTCGGACGGCCCGAGCCCGGCGAGGTGATCTGGCGCGACGACACCGGCGTCACCTGCCGCAGGTGGAACTGGCGTCAGGTGGCGCGCACCCGGCTCACCGAGGAGACGGTCAACGCGCTGTTCATCCTGGAGCGGCTGGAGCCCATGACGATGGAGGAGTTGAAGACGGCCGGCGAGGAACTGGGCGACCTACTGTCCGAACTATCCCCCGAAGTGCGGGTCCATACCAGATTGCTGTCCGGAGGAAGATAAACCCCCCGTCGAGTTGTTGATACCAAAAGGTAATAATGACGACACCGCCTGGACTGACTAGGGAGACGTGACCTCTCGTGAACCTCCTGAGAGGATCAGTCGTGGCGGCGCGGCCTCTGCTGCGCGCGCCGGCTGCCAGGACGAGTAACCTTGGACAAGTTCTCTATCATCAACGCCGATCTGCGGAAGAGGGCGATTTCCGCCGTGTCGTCTGAGTCGTCGCGGACAAACCCGCTGGCAAGCTTTGGTCAGAACGAATGGCTTGTCGACGAGCTGTACCAGAAGTACCTCCAGGACCCCGAGTCTGTTGACAAGGCCTGGTGGAATTTCTTCGCTGACTACAACCCTGACTATGGACCGGGCCGGGCCCCGGCCAGGGAGGCGGCAAACGGCACCACGACCGCGCCTCCTCCCCCGGCGCCACCGAAGGCGGCTCCCCCGCCCAAGGCGGCGGCCGCCCCGGCCCCCGTTGTGAAGCCGAAGCAGCCGGCCACGCCGGTGCCCAAGGGCGCCGAAGAGGTCAAGCTGCGCGGTGCCGCGGCCCGCACAGCCGCCAACATGGACGCCTCACTTGTCATCCCCAGCGCGACCAGCGTCCGCGCCATCCCCGCCAAGCTGCTCGTCGACAACCGCATCGTGATCAACAATCACCTCAAGCGGGGTCGCGGCGGCAAGGTCTCCTTCACGCACCTGATCGGCTACGCCGTGGTCAAGGCGTTGAGGTCGATGCCGGAGATGAACTACTCCTACGCCGAGGTCGACGGCAAGCCGACCCTGGTCAAGCCCGAGCACGTCGCTCTGGGCCTGGCCATCGACGTACAGAAGAGCAACGGTGACCGCCAGCTCCTCGTGCCGTCCATCAAGGCCGCCGAGGAGATGGACTTCCGGCAGTTCTGGATGGCGTACGAAGAGGTGGTCCGCAAGGCGCGCGCGGGCAAGCTCGGGGTCGACGACTTCACCGGCACCACGATCTCCCTCACCAACCCCGGCACGATCGGCACCGTCCACTCCGTGCCCCGCCTGATGCCCGGCCAGGGCACGATCATCGGCGTCGGCGCGATGGAATACCCGGCCGAATACCAGGGCGCGTCCCCCGACACGCTCTCCCGGCTGGCCGTTTCCAAGGTCATCACGCTGACCAGCACCTACGACCACCGGATCATCCAGGGCGCGCAGTCGGGCGACTTCCTGCGCACGGTCCACCGGTTGCTGCTCGGCGAGGACGGCTTCTACGACGAGATCTTCGAAGCCCTGCGGATCCCCTACGAGCCGGTCCGCTGGGTCCAGGACATCTCCGCCTCGCACGACGACGACGTGGCCAAGTCGGCCCGGGTCATCGAGCTGATCCACGCCTACCGGGTGCGTGGCCACCTCATGGCCGAGACCGACCCGCTCGAGTACAAGCAGCGCAAGCACCCCGACCTCGACATCCAGTCGCACGGGCTGACGCTGTGGGACCTCGAGCGCGAGTTCGCCACCGGCGGCTTCGGCGGGCGTCCGCTGATGAAGCTCCGCGAGATCCTGGGCGTGCTGCGCGACTCCTACTGCCGCACGGTCGGCATCGAGTACATGCACATCCAGAACCCCGAGGAGCGGGCCTGGATCCAGGCCCGAGTGGAGAAGCCGCACACCTCTCCGGCCCGCGACGAGCAGCTCAACATCCTCAGCCGGCTCAACACCGCCGAGGCGTTCGAGACGTTCCTGCAGACCAAGTTCGTCGGCCAGAAGCGCTTCTCGCTGGAGGGCGGCGAGTCCCTGATCCCGCTGCTCGACTCGGTGATCAGCGACGCCGCCGACGAGGACCTCGATGAGGTCGTCATCGGCATGGCCCACCGCGGCCGGCTCAACGTGCTGGCCAACATCGTGGGCAAGTCCTACGGGCAGATCTTCGGCGAGTTCGAGGGCAACATCGACCCGCGCACCGCGCACGGCTCCGGTGACGTGAAATACCACCTCGGCGCGTCGGGCACGTTCACCGCCCCCAGCGGCAAGACGATCACCGCCTCGGTGGTCGCCAACCCGTCCCATCTGGAGGCGGTCGACCCGGTGCTCGAAGGCGTCGTCCGGGCCAAGCAGGACCTTTTGGAGCGCGGCGAGGAGGGCTTCACGGTCCTGCCGGTCCTCGTCCACGGCGACGCGGCCTTCGCCGGCCAGGGCGTCGTGGCCGAGACGCTCAACCTGTCGCAGCTGCGCGGCTACCGCACCGGCGGCACCGTGCACGTGGTGGTCAACAACCAGGTCGGGTTCACGACGTCGCCGGCGTCGTCCCGCTCCTCGGTCTACGCCACCGACGTCGCGCGGATGATCCAGGCGCCGATCTTCCACGTCAACGGCGACGACCCGGAGGCCGTGGTCCGCGTGGGCGAGCTGGCCTACGAATACCGCCAGGCGTTCCGCAAGGACGTGGTGATCGACCTCATCTGCTACCGCCGCCGCGGTCACAACGAGGGCGACAACCCGGCCTTCACCCAGCCGCTGATGTACGACCTGATCGACGCCAAGCGCTCGACCCGCAAGCTCTACACCGAGGCGCTGATCGGCCGGGGCGACATCACGGTCGAGGAGGCCGAGCAGGCGCTGCGCGACTACCAGGCCAAGCTGGAGCAGGCGTTCACCGAGACCCGCGAGGCGACCAGGAAGCCGCTGGAGGCGGGCGCGATGCGCGTGCCGCCGGCCGAGGTCGTCAAGTGGTCGCACGCCGACACACCCACCGCGATCAGCGACGAGACGCTCAAGCGCATCGTCGACACCCAGCTCAACCTGCCCGAGGGCTTCACCCCGCATCCGCGCCTCGCGCCGGTGCTCCAGCGGCGTGGCCAGATGGTGGAGCATGGCACGATCGACTGGGCCATGGGTGAGACGCTGGCGTTCGGCTCGCTGCTCATCGACGGCCACCCGGTCCGCCTGGTCGGGCAGGACTCCCGGCGGGGCACGTTCACCCAGCGCCACGCGGTGCTGGTCGACCGGATGACCGGCGCGGAGCACACCCCGCTCAAGACCTTCAACCAGGGCACCACGAAGTTCTACGTCTACGACTCGCTGCTCAGCGAGTTCGCGGCGCTCGGCTTCGAGTACGGCTACAGCGTCGTACGTCCCGATGCCCTGGTGGCCTGGGAGGCGCAGTTCGGCGACTTCGTCAACGGCGCCCAGACGATCATCGACGAGTTCATCTCGTCCGGTGAGCAGAAGTGGGGCCAGAAGTCCGGCGTCGTGATGCTGCTGCCGCACGGCTACGAGGGTCAGGGTCCCGACCACTCCTCGGCCCGCATCGAGCGGTTCCTGCAGGTCTGCGCGCTCGACAACATGACGGTCGCGCAGCCCACCACCCCGGCCAACTACTTCCACCTGCTGCGCTGGCAGGTCGAGTCGGGCCGGCACAAGCCGTTGGTGATCTTCACGCCCAAGTCGCTGCTCCGCCACAAGCGGGCGACGTCCGACGCGGCCGACTTCACCACCGGCACCTTCCAGCCGGTGCTGAGCGACACCACGATCGACCCGGCCAAGGTCACCAAGGTGGTGCTCTGCTCCGGCAAGATCTACTACGACCTGCTGGCCGGGCGCGAGCAGGCGGAGCGCGACGACGTCGCGATCGTCCGGCTGGAGCGGCTCTACCCGTTCCCGGCCGACGAGCTCACGGCCGAGCTGGGTCGCTACGATTCGCAGGCCAAGTTGGTCTGGGCGCAGGACGAGCCGATCAACATGGGCCCGTGGCCCTACCTCACGCTCAAGCTGGCGGAGGACCCGCAGCTGCTCGGCGGTCGCCCGCTGAGCCGTGTCTCCCGGGCGGCCAACAGCTCGCCCGCGACGGGTTCGCACTCCACTCATGACAACGAGCTCCAGGAGATCACCCACCAGCTGTTCGGCTGATCCCACCTGGTGAGCCCCCGCCCCTTCGGCGGGGGCTCACTGCTCACCACGCCACGTGCCGTGCGCAGGGGCCCCCGCGCGCGACCGGGGAACGAGGCAGGAGAAACACCATGTACTTCACCGATCGGGGGATCGAGGAGCTCGCCACGCGGCGCGGCGAGGAGGAGGTCAGCCTGCTCTGGCTGAGCGAGCGGCTGCGCGAGTTCGTCGACCTCAATCCCGAGTTCGAGACGCCGGTCGAGCGGCTGGCCACCTGGCTGGCCCGGCTCGACGACGAGGACGAGTAGCACGACCGGCACGGACAGCCGCCCTGCCGTACGCAATGGGCTCTCCCCGCAGGAAACGGTGCAGAAAGTTCTCGAGGCGAACGCGATACATCTTGAGTTCTCGCCAAACGCGACATATCGTGTTGTTGTACGCGAGAAGTCGCCAGGAGGACAGGAATCATGCAGTTGTGGACGCTCGAGGGGCCGGAGCGGCTGACGTTCGGCCCGGTCACCTCGCTGGACGTGCGGATCGTCGCCGGCAGGGTGGCCGTGCTCGCCAGTGAGGGCCCGCCGACCCTGGAGGTGACCGAGCTGGACTCCGCCTCTCCCCTGATGGTCACCTACGATCCGGACACCGGCGAGCTGAGCGTCGCCTTCAAGGACCTCACCTGGGACGGCCTGCTCGGCTGGCTGCGCCCTGACCGCCGCCGCACCGTCGCGACGCTCACCATGCCCAGGCAGTGCGCCGTCAATGCCGGAGTGGTCTCCGCCTCCGCCGTGGTCGCCGGGTTCGAGAACACCACGCAGGTCAAGGGCGTCTCCGGGGGCATCGTCCTCGACGGGGTGAGCGGCGCGGTGCATGCCAACACCGTCTCCGGCGACGTCGAGAGCCGCTCGATGGAGGGCGACCTGGCGTTCAACAGCGTCTCGGGCGACCTCACCGTGGCCGACGGCACGCCGCGCCGCCTGCGGGCCAACAGCGTGTCCGGACGGATCACCGCCGATCTCCTGCTCCGGCCGACCGGCCGGGTGAGCCTGACCACCGTCTCGGGTGACATCCTGGTCAGGCTGCCGGAGGACGTGGAGGCGGACGTGACCATCAGGTCCACCTCCGGGCGGCTGGTCAGCACCTTCGACAAACTGTCCGACGAGAGCGGTCCCGGCGCGAAGTCGCTGTCGGGCCGGCTGGGTGGCGGCATGGCGTCGCTGTCGGCGACCACGGTCTCCGGCAAGGTCGCGCTGCTCAAGGGGGAGAACGCATGAGCCCGGTGTTCGGTCACGGCCGCCTCAGGCTGTACCTGCTGAAGCTGCTGGAGGAGAGCCCGCGCCACGGATACGAGGTCATCCGGCTGCTGCAGGACCGTTTCCTCGGCGTCTACTCGCCCTCCCCCGGCACCATCTATCCCCGTCTGGCCCGCCTGGAGGAGGAGGGGCTGGTCACCCACGAGGTGATCGACGGCAAGAAGGTGTTCTCGATCACCGACAGGGGCCGCGACGAGCTCAACGCGCGCCTTGACGAGCTCGATGACCTGGAGCAGGAGATCTCCGCCTCGGTACGCGACATCGCCCGCGAGGTGAAGGAGGACGTGCGCGACACGGTCAAGTCGCTCCGCGAGGAGCTGACCAAGATGGCCAAGGACGTCCGCGTCGGCCCCAGGGACGACGGCACGCGGCTGGGCGACGAGCAGAAGGCGCACTTCAGGCGGCTCAAGGAGGAGCAGAAGCGGCAGTGGACCGAGCACGCGGCTCAGTGGCAGAACGAGGGCGAGCGGCTCACCGGCGAATGGCGCCGGATCTGGGCCGAGGTCTGGGCCACGGTCGGCGGCGCGCCCGCCAACCGGGCCGCGCTCGACGCCGAGCTGGGCGGCCTGCTGGCCGACTTCGTGGCCAGGGTCCGCGAGGAGGCGTCGGACACACGGCTCACCCGGGAGACCGTCGACGAGATCCGCACGGTGCTCGACGAGGCCTCGGCCCGCATCCGCGACATTCTCCGCTGACCGGTCACGCCCGGCGGGTCAGGCGGAGCCTTCGGGCGCGCCGCACCGCCCGGCGAGACAGCCCGAGCGATCGGCGGGTCAGGCCGAGCGGAGCGCCCGCTCCAGCCCCTGACGGCTGCGGGCGGTCCGGCGGGCGTGATAGGCGATCGGCATGTACCTGAGACGCTCCGGCAGCCGCGGCGTGAGCGCCGCCACCGCCCGCCCGATCTGCCTCAGCCGCCGTTCGTCCCGCGCCGTCCAGTCCAGCCCCAGCTTCTTGCGCACGGCCGGCGGCAGCGTGCCGACGGTCACGAAGTAGTTGAACCCGCCCGAGCCGACGCCCACCGGGGTCCAGACCCGGCGCAGCGGCTTCGGCAGTCCCGGCGGCGCGGGGGTCCCCCGCATGACGGCGAGCACCTCCAGCGCGGTCGGATGGGGTTCCAGCCGGTCGGCCACCATCGCCTCGAAGTACGCCCAGTACGCCGCCAGGTCCTCGGGCATCTCCCGCTCCGGCACCCGCAGGATCGCGCCGAGCCGCCGCGCCTCTTCGTACAGCGTGCGTTCCTGCTCCCGCGTGTACGGCGTGCCGAAGTAGCGGTTGAGCGTGATGAAACGCTCGAACAGCGACAGGTGCACCCAGGCCCACGCCTCGCCGTTGAGCGCGTGATAGGCCCTGCCCTGCTCGTCCACGCCGCTGATCGGCCTGTGCAGTTCGCGTAGCCGCGCTCCCTCGGCATCCCCGGCCGCTCCGCCGTACACCCATTTCTGGATCGAGGAGAGCGTGCGGTTGAGCCGCCCCCACGGATCCTGCTGGTAGGTGGAGTGCTCGGCGACGGCCGCGCCGACGGCGGGGTGCATGGTCTGGATGACCAGCGCGCTCCCTGCCACCAGCAGGTTGCGGTATTCGCCGGCCGACTCCCAGTGCATCGAGCCTGGGCCGAACGGTTCAACGTCCATGACGACGCCTCCCGGGTGATACAACTTCGTCTCTTTTGTATCACCCGGGAGGCGCGTAAGTAACCCTTCACTTATCCGGCAGTAAAAACGATCTTGCCGAACAGCTCGCCCTCGTGCATGGCGGCGAACCCGTCGCGCGCCTCGGTCAGCGGCATCGTCCGGTCGATGGCCGGCCGCACCCCCGTCTGCTCCAGGAAGACGGCCAGGCGCTGCAGCTGGTCACGGGTGCCCATCGTGGAGCCGACGACCGAGAGCTGGAGGAAGAAGACCCGGGTGAGGTCGGCCGGCGGCACCGCGCCGCTGGTGGCACCGGACACCACGACGCGCCCGCCGGGCTTGAGCGACTTGAGCGAGTGGTCCCAGGTGGCCTGGCCGACCGTCTCCATGACCGCGTCGACCCGCTCGGGCAGCCGCGCGCCCGTCTCGAAGACCTGGTCGGCGCCGAGCTTGAGCGCCCGTTCGCGCTTGCCCGCCGACCGGCTGGTCGCCCAGACCCGGTAGCCGCCCGCCCGGCCGAGCGCGATCAACGCGGTCGCGACCCCGCCACCGGCGCCCTGGACGAGCACGGTCGCGCCAGGCTGCAGACCGGCCTTGTCGAACAGCATCCGGTAGGCGGTCAGCCAGGCCGTGGGCAGGCAGGCGGCCTGCTCGAAGGTCAGCGCGGCCGGCTTGGGCACCAGGTTGCGGCGCGGCACGGCGACCCGCTCGGCGAACGTGCCGTCATGCGTCTCGGACAGCAGCGTGCGCTTGGGATCGAGCGTCTCGTCGGCGCCGCTGCCGATCACCGAGTGCACGATGACCTCGTTGCCGTCCTCGTCGACGCCCGCGGCGTCGCAGCCGAGCACGATGGGCAGCCGGTCCTGCCTGATGCCGACACCCTTGAGGGTCCAGAGGTCGTGGTGATTGAGTGCGGCCGCCCGCACCGAGACGGTCGTCCAGCCGTCAGGGACCTGCGGCTCCGGGTGCTCGCCGAGCGTCAGCCCGGCGAGAGGGTTGTCGGGATCGGTCTGTGTGGCGGTTACGGCGAACATGGCCGCACCTTACTTCAGCGTGATCCGGATGCCCTTGACGGCCTGCTGCACGAACGACGGCGAGCCCGCGGCGGTGATCCGCACGTCGCCCCGGCACACGCTCTGGGACGGCCGGCCGCGCCACTCCATCAGGGTCGGCGCCTTCGCCGCCTTGGCGCAGCCGGGCGTCGGGGTGAACAGCACCGTGTCGCCGATGACACCGCCGAACCAGAGCTGCGGCCCGACCGGATCGCCCCGCACGGTCTCGCCGGGCTTGGCCAGCCGGACCGACCCGTCGCCTGTCAGCACGAGGTAGCCGTCCTTGGTGAGCCTGCCGCGCAACCCCTCGGCCGTGGCCATCCGCTGCTCGAAGGTCAGCCCGTCCGGCTGGTCGTAGAGCGCCAGCCGCCATTTTCCGAAGGAGAACAGCAACACCTGCCCGTACGAACCGCTGCCCGGCTGGCGCGGCCACAACCAGACGTTGGAGGTGAGCTCCCTGATCGGCTCGCCCCCCTTGGACACCTCGACCTCGCCGCCGTAGGGCGCCAGAAGCCGGCGGTACTGTCCGTCGATCCAGGCTCCCTGGAACGGGCGGGCCCCCAACTCGTCGAGCGCGAGCCGGGCGGGGTAACGGATCTCGGCCCGGACACCATGCGGGAAGACCACCTGGATGATCTCGTCATGGCCCCTGGGCTGGGACTTCGCGTGGAGAACGTTGGGGGTGCTGTTGCGCACCGTACGCAGCGACTGGATGGGGTCGGGCACGGCCTCCAGCCCCGGGTGCGGCCGAGGGGCGGGATCGCGGCTGGCGAGCAGGCCGGCGACCGGGATCGCCAGGAGCGCCAGCAGAACCACGAACCCGAGCCACCTGCGGCGGCCACGCTCGCCCACCTCGATGACATCGAACTGATCGGCCACGACGATCCTTGCCGAGTGTGCCTGGCGCTTGCGCCCTGGCCTTCAGTTCAGTTGAGCGGCGACCGGCAGCGCAACCCCTCGAACCGGGTGAAGTCCTTGTCACAGGTCACGAATTCACAACCGTGCTCGATGGCCAGCGCGGCCAGATAGGCATCGGGCACCAGGTTGCCCGTGGCCCCGATCTGACGGCAGAGACGCGTGAAGATCTCCCAGTGCCGGTCTTCGCCGGCGATCACCACGGCATGCGGCTGATTGCGGTAGGAATCGGCGAACGCGACGGCCCGTTGGAGCAGATCGGGATGGAGATAGATCCGACGGTTGGTCACGATCCGAATGAAGCCGTTGACCACGAAGTCACTCACGGCATAACTCGAATCTCCATTGATCATGCCGTCCACGAAGGCCAGGTGGCGATCGTGGTCAGCGGCCTCCCGCCGGAAGGCGTTGACGAGGACGTTGACGTCAGCGAGCAACATCACCCATCGCCCTCTCCGCGTCGTCGAGGTCCCAGGCGATGTGCTCCAGTTTTTCGCCCGCGTCGAGCCTGGCCTGAACATCGGGCTGGAAGCCGGGCGGCTGGTCGGAGACGATCATCTGCACGCGGGGCCGTCGGGCCGCCTCCGTGGAGCGGTTGAGTAGTTGCCGCAAGGCATCCTCCATTACTGAGGTGAGACTGCGTCCATTGCGCGCCGCGTACGCCTTCGCCTCGTTGAGGAGTGCTTCGTCGATCCGCACCGTGGTCCTCCGCATGGCACCAGCATCCGCGCGTGACATAAAAATGTCAACACGGATGGTAGTCATGCGCTCACAATCTTTGCACAACTTTTCGACTCACCAGTGCGCCACATTGGCCTTACCGTCGGAGGTCAGCGTCACCGCCTGCCCGACCAGCTCGCGGGACTCGGCGTCGGCCAGCAGATTGGGATCCAGCACGAGGGCATGGGCCCGTCCACCTCCCGGCAGGTCCACGATGACGATCCCCTTCTCGGCCGCGCCGTCGCGCCCGTGCGCCACCGTGTATCCGGCGACGACGGCCGGACCGTCGTACAAGGAGACGATCTCCACCGGCTCGGCCGTGTGGACGGGCGCCGGGTCGCCCAGAGCCCCGCCGGGCTCGCTCGACCAGACGGCGTAGGTGTGCTTGGTCAGGTGCATGCCGACGCCGGTGACCAGGCCGTGGCCCGACTGGGCGCGCAGCAGCCCGGCCATCGTCGCGGTCGAGTGCAGGACGTAGCCGCTGGCCGGCCCGCCCGCGTACGGCAGGCCACCGGTGACGGTGAGCCCGCGCGAGTCCATCGGGTCGAGCTTGATCGCGTCGCAGGCCTGGCGGAGCGCGATCGCGAAGCAGCTGTAGACGTCGAGCGCGTTCAGGTCGTCGAGCCCGAGCCCGGCCCGCTCGAAGGCGGCCTCGGCGGCCCGCGCGATGGCCCGCGACGAGCCGAGGGCGGGCCGCGCCGCCACCTCCCAGGTGTCCTCCGCGTACGCCCAGCCGCGCAGGTAGACCCGCTGGTCGGCCGGGACGCCGAGCCGGTCGGCCAACTCGGCGCTGACCAGGACGACGGCCGCCGCCTGGTCGACCTCCAGGACCGCCACGGTGTCACGGGTGTACGGCCAGCCGACGAACCGGCTGCCGGTCACCAGCTCCTCCGGGGTGCGCACGGTCCGCCGCCACGCGTAGGGGTTGGCGGCGGCCACCTCCGTCATGGGCGCCATCATCCGCCCCCGGTCGGCCATCTCCTCGGCCACCGTCAAGCCCAGCGCGGCCCGCCGGGCAGTCTCCATGATCGCGTAGGTGTGGACCGGGAGGAACAGCTCGTGGGACAGCTCGGCCGGGTGCGGAGGGCGTTCCCAGCCGTAGGGGGGCTTGGGGTCGGCCGGATGGCTCCACGGCACGCGCTCGCCGGCCTTCCGGTAGAAGCGGCGGGTGGCCAGCGCCTCGGCCCCGGCGACCAGGGCCGAGTCGAGCTCGCCGGCCGCGATCCTGGCCGCGGCCTCGCCGATGAGCAGCTGCGGCGCCGTGCCGCTGACGCGGGAGTAGGCCCGGTGGCGCGGGGCGGCGCCGAGGCGCTGGGCGAGCCGGTCGACCGGGGAGTCGTACTGCCAGGAGTCGGTGTAGACGAGCTGGATCGAGTCGAGGCGCTCGGCGGGCAGCCGCGCGTCGCGGGCCGCCTGGCGGGCGACGTCCTCCCACAGGTCGAGTGGCTCGGGACCGGGCTGGTCGCGGACGGTGCGCTGGGCCGCGCCGACGAGGCAGGGGGTGCGTGGGTCCATGCCGCCATCTAACCAGAACAAGATTCGGTTGATAAGTAGTGGCGACTGATAATCAGTGTTACCCATGGTGCCCGATGCACCTGGATCCACAGAGTTGCCATTGGTGCGAGATGACATTCAAGGACACTCTGACCTGCGGAAATGCCTTTCATGAATACATGCGAATTAGTTATCTCTATAACGGAACGGAACCGGGCCATGCTTTTTCACGTCGTTTCCTGGCTACCGCCTTGCGCCATTCATTAACGTTCTGATCGTTTTCCTGGCCCACCGGGGCGCCGTACCCCGCTCTGGGCCGCCGAGAACCGAGAGGAGCTCCATGTATTCCCGAGCAAGGCGCATCGCGGCTCCGTTCGCCGGCCTGCTGGCCGTCGGACTGGCCGCCGGCACGGTCAGCGCGACCGCGCACGCGACGGCACCCTCAGACGTCGTCTCCAAGAACGCGGCGACGCCCGCCGCCCAGGCCGTGCAGTTCTGGACCCCCGACCGGATCAAGCAGGCCACCGACTACGACCACGCCCTCGACGCGACCTCCAGGGGCGTCAAGGGCACCAACTCCACCCCCGACGGCCCGCCCGGCTCCGTCCCCCCGATGGGCGAGGAGAAGACCAAGACCGTCAAGAGCAAGCAGGTCAACCTGCCCAACACGGTCGGCCGCGTGTTCTTCACGCTGCCGGGGGCCAACCCGAGGGACCCGAAGAGCTGGAGGTACTGCTCGGCGAGCTCCGTCCAGGGCAAGTACCGCAACCTGGTGGCCACCTCGGGCCACTGTGTCTACGACATCAAGACGAACCGCTTCTACGACAACTGGATCTTCATCCCGTCCTACTGGGACGGCAAGAACGTCTGGGACGGCAAGGCCCCCTACGGCATCTACGCCGCCAAGACGTTCAACGCGCACGACGACTTCGTGGTGAAGGAGGACTACGACTTCGACTACGCCTTCGTCAACGTCTACAACGGCATCAAGGTCAAGTGGACGAAGGTCGGCGACACGTGGCGCCCGGTCAAGCAGAACGTCGGCCGCCTCGGTGACAACGTCGGCGGCCAGGGCTTCACCTGGAACCGCAGCACCAAGGCGAACGTCTTCTCCTTCGGCTACCCGGCCGGCGAGCACCCCGACGGCGACAAGCCGTTCACGGGCCGCACGATGAAGTGGTGCTACGGCAAGACGACGGCGATGCCCGCCGCGCCGAAGTACAACCTGCAGGAGCACGTCGGCTTCAGGTGCGCCTTCACGGCCGGAGCCAGTGGTGGACCGTTCCTCTACAACTACAAGAACGCCACGCGCACCGGCTACCTGATCGGCGTCAACAGCGTGGCGTGGGACACCGACGGCAACGACCGGTACGACCACATCTCGTCGCCGTACTTCAACGGCGACACGTACAAGGTCTACAAGGCCGCCGCCAACCGGTGGACGGGCAACATGCCGTAACCCGCTCCTCCTCCCGGGTCCCGGCTCTGCCATAGGGCCGGGACCCCTGGCACGAGGAAGACGGGGCACCCAATAATGATCAAGAAAGGTGGCTGAATGCCCTACGGGAATAGCCGCCGAGTGCCCGCCAACAGCAGTCTGACCTGCGGTGATAGCGGTTACCTAAGACCGGCGGGAGCTAACCGGATGGATGCCTTCACGCCGTCCTTATGGGACGGAAGTCACTCTTGATCCGATAACAAAACCCTATCCCGGCTGCAATACAGTGTGACGATCTGCCAAAATCCAGCCTTACACCCCAAAGAAAGGCATTTGATGATCCCCCGGGCCAGGCACCTGGTAGCGGTCGCGCTCTGCGCGCTGCTCGTGCTGCCCGCCTTCGGGGGGAGTGCCTCGGCGGCCAGCCAGGTCTACTCGGTCGCTCTAGCCAAGACCGCGGCCGACGTGCAGCGGGTGGCCGCCTACTGGAAGCCCGACCGGCTCAAGGCGGCCGACAGTTACAGCCCGGCGACGCCGGGATCGCAGTCCACCTCCTCCTCAGGCTCCGCGGGCGGCGCCGGCGGCCAGACCTTCGCGATCAAGAAGTCCAGGACCGCGCTCACCGTGCCCGCCGTCGTGCCGCGCCAGGCCGCGGCCGCCCGGACCATGGGCAAGGTCTTCTTCCGGTTCGGCGCCAAGGAGTACTGGTGCTCCGCCAGCGCGGTCGCGGCCAAGAACCGCAGCGTCGTGGCCACAGCCGGGCACTGCGCCTACGACTCCCGGCAGGCCAAGGCCGCCGAATACTGGATCTTCGTCCCCAACCCGGGCCCCAACGGCGAGACGCCCGACGGGATCTACGTCGGCGCCGCGATCAGCATGCACGAGCACTGGCCGGGCAAGGGCGACTACGACTACGACTACGCGTTCGTGACCGTGCACCGGGGCTTCACCTGGGCGACGAAGAGCGGCCGGCTGGCCATGCAGGACGTGGGCAGGCTCCAGGACAAGGTCGGCGGCCAGGGCCTCGCCCTCTCCAAGGGGGTCGGCAACCGGATCACCGCCTTCGGCTACCCGGCGGGCCCCCAGCCCGACGGCAGCCGCCCGTTCAACGGCCGGACCCTGCAGTCGTGCACCGGCGGCACCCGCTGGACCGTCGCCCCGAGCCTTGACCTGCAGTACGGCGTGCAGCTCCAGCCGTGCAACTTCAGCGCGGGGGCCAGCGGCGGCGCCTGGCTGATCGGCTACCAGGCCGCCAAGGGCATCGGCAGTCTCAGCGGGGTCAACAGCCTGACCTGGAACCGCGACGCCAAGGGCGCCTACGACGCGGTCTCCTCACCCAACTTCACGGCGGCCACGGGCGAGGTCTACAAGCACGCCGCCTCCCTCACCACCCCGGGAAATGTGACGTAAGTTACACGCAGCGTCGTGCCGCCTTCCATGATCAGCACCGATCACATCTCGGGCCGATCACGACCGCGTTTCCGGCGACCGGCGCGCTCCCGGCGAAATTCACGAGATCACAGACCTGCCTGTAGGTTCCGGCTGACCATTCGCTGACCATGAACGTCACCTCAGCACAAGGCGAAGCCTGGAGTTACCTTGAAGCGCATCACCCTCCCGGCCGGTGGCGCCGTCCTCGCGACCGGCCTGCTGGCGACCGGTCTCGCGGGCGTCGTGCAGGCGCGCGACGACGTCACCACCGACCCGATGGCCCGCGGCACCGCGCAGGCCTCCTCGGTCGCGACATTCTGGGCCGCGTCCAACGGCGCCGCCCTCCGCGCCGCCTCGGCCTACACGTGGGACGCCAAGGACGTACGGAAGGTCGTCTCCAAGGGCGGCGTCAGCCCCGACGGCAGTCCGGGCAGCGCCCCGCCGATCGGTGATGAGCGCAAGCCCGTCGCCAAGGTGCAGAACGTCAACCTGCCGAAGACCATCGGCAAGGTCTTCTTCGTCGACGGCTCCGGCCGGCAGCGCTGGTGCTCGGCCACGTCCATCCAGTCGCACTACCGCAACCTGGTCGCCACCGCCGCCCACTGCGTGTACGACACCGACGGCGACCGGGACGTCCTGGCCAACTGGATCTTCGTGCCCGGCTACTACCAGGGCAAGGCCCCGTGGGGCATCTACGTCGGCAAGCAGGCGTTCACCCACCACGACTTCGACGTGTACGAGGACTACGACCGCGACTACGCGTTCGTCACCGTCTACAACGGCATCGCCTTCGACGGCGCCAAGCAGGTGGGCCGCGAGGAGTACCAACGCTTCAGCGGCCCGAAGCGCAGCTGGGGCAAGCGCTACTACATCCTGCCCGCCAAGGACGTGGGCCGCCTCGGCGACAACGTCGGCGGCCAGGGCGTGGCCTGGAACCAGCCCACGGGCAGGTACGTCCGCACCTTCGGCTACCCGGCCGCTCCCCAGCCCGACGGCAGCAGGCCGTACAGCGGCGTGACGCCGAAGTGGTGCTACGGCAGGACCACCGGCAAGGCCGTGGGCGCGCAGTGGCTGAAGATCCAGGAGCACGTCGCCCTCAAGTGCGCCGTGACCCCCGGCTACGACGGCGGCCCCTGGCTGAGCGACTACAGCAACGGCAGGCGCCTCGGCTACGTCAACGGCGTCACCAGCACCTTCGCCGACCAGGACGGCAACGACCGGATCGACCTCATCACCTCGCCGTACTTCGACGGCGAGACGGCCGCGATCTACAAGGCGGCCAGGAACGTGTGGTCCGGCAAGGTCGTCGGCCCCAACGGGGAGCTGTACAAGTAGGAGCGAGCACGACGCGAGCGCAGGGGGTCCGGCTTCGGCCGGGCCCCCTTTTTCGCGCGCCTGTTTGGGTACGGCACCACCCGGGAAGGGCTGCGAACCCCTTCCGGAACGGCAGTTTCAAGATCGATAGCGCCGAGAGGCGGAGTTAGACGGATCGAGAGCCTGTTTTGGTTCCTGTGATCTAAGTCACATTCGGCTGTTCGCTCTGGGTAGCCCGCCGGTTACATCACCTTTGCGCCCTCGACCGGACCCCCGACATGCCCAGCGGAAACGCAGCGGAACGATCACCGTCCGCGAAGATCTCTGACTGGTAACGGAATGGTCACGGCGGTTGGGGCTCCATGCGGATCTCGCAAACCCGCTTTTACCTGCAAAGATCGCCGCGCTATGTTCCTTGCTATCCCTTTACTGACGCATGGGACGCAAGTTGCGACCCACGACAGAGCAAGGAGCAGTTCCCTTGAAGCGCATCCTCATCCCCGCCGGTGGCGCCATCCTGGCTACCGGCCTTCTGGCTGCCGGCCTGGCCGGCACCGCCACGGCCGCCAGCGACGTCGCCTCCGACCCGATGGCGAAGAGCGCGGCCGACGCCAAGGCCATCGCCCAGTTCTGGGCCGACTCCAACGGTGCGGCCCTCAAGGCTGCCAAGCAGTCCAACATCTGGGACAACAAGGACGTCGCCAAGCTCAAGAGCAAGGGCGGCTACAGCGCCGACACCAAGCCGGGCTCGGCCTCGCCGATCGGCCAGGAGAAGAAGGCGTCCACCAAGGTCCAGAACGTCAACATGCCAAAGACCATCGGCAAGGTGTTCTTCGTCAACGGCAAGGGCGAGAAGCGGTGGTGCTCCGCCACTTCGATCCAGTCGAAGTACCGCAACCTGGTCGCCACCGCCGCCCACTGTGTGTACGACACGCAGTCCAACGCCGACACCATGAGCAAGTGGGTCTTCGTGCCCGGCTACTACCAGGGCAAGACCCCCTGGGGCATCTACGTCGGTAAGCAGGCCTTCACGCACTACGACTTCGACGTGTACGAGGACTACGACCGCGACTACGCGTTCGTCACCGTCTACAACGGCATCCACCTGGGCGGCGGCAAGGCCAAGCAGGTCTCCAAGTCCGAGTTCGAGAAGTACCAGGGCGTCAAGGAAGCCAAGGACGTCGAGATCACCCGGGCCGAGTTCCGCAAGTGCAAGCTCGACCCGACGTCGATCCAGGCGTGCTGGGCCAAGCGCGGCACCAACGCGGAGCCGACCGGCCCCGACTTCCCCGGCGCCGAGGTCACCAAGGTCGAGGTGTCCGCCGAGAAGTACAAGGCGGCCAGGGTCGGCAAGGGCAACGGGTTCAAGTTCGGCGAGCCGGTCACCGAGATCGTGACGCACTCCGACGCCGCCAAGTACCTGAAGCTCCAGAAGGAGAACCCCGCCAAGTACCCGGCGACCGTCAAGCAGGACGCCCGCGGCAACTGGACGATCACCCACTACTACACGCAGCAGTGGTACAAGCCGGGCACCGCCACCAAGTTCTTCAAGACCGTCTTCTACATCGTCGAGGGCTACGCCAAGGACGCGGGCCGGCTCGGTGACAACGTCGGCGGCCAGGGTGTGGCCTGGAACCAGCCCACGGGCAAGGCCGTCCGCGTGTTCGGCTACCCGGCCGCTCCGCATCCCGACGGCAACAAGTCCTACACGGGTGTCACGCCGAAGTGGTGCTACGGCAAGACCACGAAGAAGCTGGTCGGTTCGGCAGCCAAGAAGATCGAGGAGCACATCGCGCTCAAGTGCGCGATGACCGAGGGCGCCGACGGTGGCCCCTGGCTGTACAAGTACAGCAACTCCAAGCGGCTCGGTTACGTGAACGGTGTCACCAGCACCTTCAACGACCAGGACGGCAACGACCGGGTCGACTACATCTCCTCGCCTTACTTCGACGGTGAGACCGCGGCGATCTACAAGGCCGCCCAGAACGTGTGGTCCGGCAAGATCCTCTAGGTGACGCACAGCGATCGGCCTGAGCCGATCGGGTGATCGTTTCGCGCGAAGGGCCCGGCATCGCCGGGCCCTTCGTCGTGTCCGGGAAACGCGCCCGGCGGAATGTGAGGCGATTGGACGCACGTCGCCCGGATCCGGTGCCATCCAGTCAGTGTGATCTGCATCACATCATGATGCCGGACGCCCGACAAGCACCGCTGTCGTCACGGCAGTCACACTGACAACTTCCTTATGTTGATCTGCGAAAACGGGCGCGTCAGGCAGTTCCGGCAAGTCACCAGCAATGGCTACTTAAACATCACGGAACCATAACGCCCCACGAGCCGCCGCTTTTCCTTCCAAACCAGCTACCCGACCCCAAGATCCACACTGTATGTTCCTGGCTATCCCTTTACTGACGCATGGGACGCAAGAAGCGTTCCACGACAGACCAAGGAGTTACCTTGAAGCGCATCCTCCTCCCCGCCGGTGGCGCCATTCTGGCCACCGGTCTCCTGGCCGCCGGCCTCGCCGGCACCGCCCAGGCGCAGAGCGACGTCGCCAGCGACCCGCTCGCCAAGACGGCCGCGCAGGCTGCGGAGACGCTGGACTTCTGGTCCAAGTCGAACTACGCCGCCCTGAAGAAGGCCGTCGCCTTCAACCCCGACGCCCTCGAGGTCAAGAAGATCAAGAGCGGCGGCGGGTATAGCTCCGACACCAAGCCGGGCGCTGCGGCCCCGATTGGCGAGGAGAAGAAGGTCACCGTCAAGACTCAGAACGTGAACCTGCCGAAGACCATCGGCAAGGTTTTCTTCGAGTGGAAGGACGGCAACCTCTACTACTGCTCCGGCACCTCGATCCAGTCGCAGTACCGTAACCTGGTCGCCACGGCCGGTCACTGCGTCTACGACATCGCCGGCAACGACGAGGTTGTGTCGCGCTGGGTGTTCGTCCCGGGTTACTACCAGGGCAAGGCTCCTTACGGCCTGTACATCGGCAAGCAGGCGTTCACGCACTACGACTTCGATGTGTACGAGGACTTCGACCGCGACTACGCGTTCGTCACCGTGTACAACGGCATCGGCGGCACGCTGAACAAGCCGAAGCAGGTCACCAAGGCCGAGTTCGACGCCTACAAGGGCGAGAAGGGCGTCAAGGAGACCGAGGTTTCCTTCGACGAGTACAAGAAGGGTCGCCTCGACCCGAAGACTGCCGACTACTACAGCGCCGTTCGTGGCACCCGGAGCGAGAAGGTCGGCCCCGACTACCCCGGTGCTGTCGTTGAGAAGGTCCCCGCCACCAAGTCGGAGTACTACCGCGCTGGCGTTGGCCCCGGCAACGGCAACAAGTTCGGTGAGCCGGTCGTCACCCAGGTGACCAAGCACGAGTGGGAGACCTACCGCGGCAAGGGCGAGAAGTCCAAGGACGCCCGCGGTAACTACCTCATCACCGAGTACTTCGTGCAGGCGTGGATCAAGCCCGGTACGGCGCACAAGTTCATCCGTACCGACTTCTTCATCACCGTGCACGAGGTCAAGGACGTCGGTCGCCTCGGCGACAACGTCGGTGGCCAGGGTGTCGCGTGGAACCAGCCGACCGGTAAGTACGTCCGTACCTTCGGCTACCCCGCGGGCCCGCACCCCGACGGCAACAAGCCCTACACCGGCGTTACGCCGAAGTGGTGCTACGGCAAGACCCAGAGCAAGGTGCTGCAGGTCCCGGCCCGCAAGGTCGAGGAGCACCAGAGCTTCCGTTGCGCCGTGACCGCCGGTTACGACGGTGGCCCGTGGCTGTACAAGTACAGCAACGCCAAGCGTCTCGGCTACGTCACCGGTGTCACCAGCCTCATCGTGGACACCGACGGCAACAGCCGTTACGACACCATCACCTCGCCGCTGTTCGACGGTGAGACCTCCGCGATCTACAAGGCCGCTGCGGCCTCGTGGTCCGGCAAGCTCATCCCGTAGTTCGCTGCGAACCGAACGACGACCTAGGTCGGAGTTCACCTGCTTTACCCGAAGGGCCCGGCTTCTGCCGGGCCCTTCGGCCGTTATTGGACTGGAATTCCAAAAATCCTTACCAGTGTGATCACTACGCCGATAGGGTCTTTACGCCAGACTTGTCCCCCTTGTGGAGTCCTCCCGTGAAGCGCCTGCTCGTCCCCCTCGCCGCACTCGGCCTGAGCGCCGCCACCCTTTCCCTCCCCGCCGCCGCGGCCCCCACCTGGGTCAGCGACCCGCTGGCCCCCAAGGCCGCCGACGCCTACAGCAACGCCGCCTTCTGGCTCGACGCCAACGGCGCGGCGCTGAAGAAGGCGACCCAGTACCGCCTGGACGCCAAGGACGTGCCCAAGCTGGTCCGTCCGCAGACGCAGACCGCCGACGGCAAGCCGGGCATGACCGCCCCCACCGGCACCAAGCCCGTCGCCACCAAGGCCAGGAACGTCAACCTGCCGAAGACCATCGGCAAGGTCTTCTTCCTCGACCGCAAGGGCGACTACCGCTACTGCTCGGCCACCTCCATCCAGTCGCGTCACCGCAACCTGGTCGCCACCGCCGGCCACTGCGTCTACGAGCACGGTGAGGACGTCTTCGCCAAGTGGGTGTTCGTCCCCGGCTACCACCAGGGCAAGGCCCCCTACGGCGTCTACGCGGGCGCCTACGCCTTCACCGCCTACGACCTCGACACCTACGACGACTACGACGGCGACTTCGCCTTCGTCGCGGTGCACAACGGCTTCCGCCTCGCGGGCGAGAAGAAGGTGACGTTCCGCGAGTTCAAGGCGTGGCAGGGCGACAAGTGGGTCAAGCCGCACGAAATCACCGCCGCCGAGTACGCCAAGTGCGAGCTGGACCTGGGCGGCTGCTGGTCCGAGGGCAAGGACACGCCCGCCGACAAGGTCGGCCCCGACTACCCCGGCGCTGTCCTGGAGAAGGAGGAGGTCGACGCCAAGACGTACAAGGACGCCAAGATCGGCAAGGGCAACGGCTTCAAGCTGGGCGAGCCGGTCACCGTGCCGGTCACGAAGGCCGAGCACGACGCCTACAAGGGTCTCGGCACCAAGGCCGTGGACAAGCGCGGCAACCACACGATCACCACGTACTACGTCCAGAAGTGGGTCAAGCCCGGCACGTCCCGCAAGTACTACCTGCCGGAGTACGTCATCGGCCTGGCCAAGGACGCCGGGCGGCTCGGTGACGTGGTCGGCGGCCAGGGCATCGCCTGGAACCAGCCGATGAACCAGCAGGTCATGGCCTTCGGCTACCCGTCGGCGCCGCACCCCGACGGTGACCGCCCCTTCACCGGCACCACGGCCAAGTGGTGCTCGGGCAAGACCGGCACCAAGACGTACCAGGTCAACACGTTCAAGGTCGAGACGCACCAGGTGCTCAAGTGCTCGATGACCGGCGGCGCCGACGGCGGCCCCTGGTTGCTCAAGTACGACAACAACAAGCGCACCGGCTACGTCAACGGTGTGACGAGCCTGTTCCACGACCAGGACGGCAACGACCGGATCGACTTCATCAGCTCCGCGTACTTCGACGGCGAGGTCGCCGACGTCTACAACAAGGCGAACTACACGGCGACCAAGAGCGTGGTCGGCCCCAACGGCGAACTGCCCAGCTGAGCCGGCTTCGGTTGAAGCCCGCCCTCCCGGGGGCGGGCTTCGTCATGCCAGGGCGAGCTCCCGGGTGCGCTGCTGCAGCGCCACCACCGCCGGCTCCCGTTTGTACGGCTCCAGCCGCCTGCGCAGGTCGGCCGCGTAGGACCGCGACCTGGCCGACTGGAGCTCGCCGGCCAGGCTGAACGCGGTCGAGGCGACCTTGCACGCCTCGTCGAGCTCGCCGCACTGCAGCAGCCCGGCCGCCAGCAGCGACAGGTTGAACATCCGGCCCCGCACGAAGCGCCCGTCCATATCGAGCGAACGACGCGCCTGGCGCACCACCCTCGGGCCGTCGCCGAGGTCGCGGAAGCAGTGGGCGAACTTGGCCGCCAGGTAGGCCTCGTCGAAGTAGCTCAGCCAGGGCGGCTCCTGACCGGCCACCCGCCGGTCGAAGGTCGTCTCGGCCAGGTGGAGGCTGGCGGCGCAGGAACGGGCGTCACCGAGCCCGGCGTGCGCGTGCGCCTCCAGCACCTGGCTGGACGACAGCAGCGCCGGGATGCCCGCCTGGCGGGCCGAGGCCTGGGCCGCTCGGGCGAGGTCGAGCGCGTGGCCCGGCTGACCCAGGTAGACGGCCTGGTGGGCCATGCCCGCCAGGATCTCGCCGCCCAGGGCGTGGTCGTCGGCTCCCCTGGCCAGGCGCAGCGCCTGGATCAGGTAGCGCTGGGCCAGGCCGTGGTGCTCCAGGTCGTAGGCCATCCAGCCGGCCAGCCTGGTCAGCTCGGCGGCGGCCGCGGCTAACTCCTTGCCGGTGGCGTCGTCGTACGAGCCGTCCTTGAGGAGCGGTGAGACGGCGGAGTCGAGGTATCTGATCACCGACGAGCGGACCCGGCCGCCGCCGAACCGGTTGTCGAGCTCGCCGAACGAGCGGGTCACCTCGTGGATCGCGGCGATGTCGGCCCTGCCCACCCGCCGTGAGCCGCCACTGGCGACCCGGCTCTCCGCGGGCGCCGTCAGCCAGCGCACCGCGCCTACGGAACCCGCTCCTATCGCGAAGGTCGAGTCGATCAGGAATCTCCGTCTCTCGACATCGGCCCGCCACAGTGCAGTCACGGTCGCGATCCCCTCCTGCCACGTGTGCGTGAAGTGTTGCCCGAGATCGAGGGGCGTGATGATGGCCGGCATGCCCAGGTCCTCGGCGGACACCGGCCTGCCGAGTCTGAGCGCGAAAATCTCGGTGAGGAGGGACGGCACGGAGCCTCTCGGCCGCTGGCCCGCGATCCACCGCAGCACGGAGCTGTGGTCGTACTTCAGCCCGGGTGTGCCGCGTGCGGCCCCCAGATCATTGAGACGTCTGGCCAGACCCTTGTGGGAGAAGCCCGCCTCGGCGATGAGCTGCTGTAGCAGTCGGTTGGATTCGCGTACCATCGCTTTCCTCGTCACAGGAGCCGGCGCCCGCATCCATACAGAGAGTTTCTGTTATAGCACGCTGAGTAAAGGAATCTTTGCCAGTTCCTTAAACCTCAGCCGAACTCTCGCGGAAGATCGGGTCGCCGGCTCCTGGGTGAGGCGGCGTCAGGGGGCCACGGTCAGCGGCGGGCCACCCCGTCCTTCCTGGCCTGCTCGGCCACGGCGGCGATCACGGCGGGGGCGACCCGCTCGTCGAACGGGCTGGGGATGACGTAGTCGGCCGAGAGGTCGTCGCCCACGACGGCGGCGAGCGCGCCCGCGGCGGCGACCTTCATGTTCTCGGTGATCGCGGTCGCCCGCACATCGAGCGCGCCGCGGAAGACGCCGGGGAAGGCCAGCACGTTGTTGATCTGGTTGGGGAAGTCGGACCGGCCGGTCGCCACGACCCTGGCGTGCCTGGCGGCCACGGACGGCTCGATCTCGGGCATCGGGTTGGACAGCGCGAACACGATCGCGTCGGCGGCCATGGAGGCGATGGCCGCCTCCGGCACGGTCGAGCCCGACAGGCCCACGAACACGTCGGCGCCGGCCAGGGCCTCCTCGGTGGAGCCCATGTGACCGGCCTTGTTGGTGTCGCGGGCCAGTGCCTCCTTGACGGGGTTGAGGCCCTCCCTGCCGCTGTAGATCATGCCCTTGGAGTCGGCCACCGCGATGTCGCCGATGCCGGCCTCCAGCAGGATCCGGGCGACGGCCACGCCCGACGCGCCGGCGCCGGCCACGACCACGCGCAGGTCGCCGAGGGAGCGGCCGGTGAGGCGGGCGGCGTTGGTCAGGGCGGCGAGCACCACGATGGCGGTGCCGTGCTGGTCGTCGTGGAAGACCGGGATGTCGAGCAGCTCGCGCAGGCGGTCCTCGACCTCGAAGCAGCGCGGCGCGCTGATGTCCTCCAGGTTGATGCCGCCGAACGAGGGGGCGAGCCGGACGACGGTCTCCACGAGGGCGTCGACGTCGGTGCAGTCGAGGCAGATCGGGACCGCGTCGACGCCGCCGAACTCCTTGAACAGCAGCGCCTTGCCCTCCATCACGGGCATCGCCGCGGCGGGGCCGATGTCGCCGAGGCCGAGCACGGCGGTGCCGTCGGAGACGACGGCGACCACGTTGGAGACCCAGGTGTAGTCGTCGGCCAGCGACGGCGTGTCGGCGATGGCGCTGCACACGCGGGCGACGCCCGGCGTGTAGGCGAGCGACAGGTCGCCGGCGTCGCGGACGGGAATGGTGGAGCGGATCTCGATCTTGCCGCCGCGGTGCAACGCGAAGGCGGGATCGGCGTCGAGCGACGCGGCGGACGCGGAAGCGGGTGTGGTAGTCACAGAGAGACCCCAGTAGTCATCGGACGGACGAGAGACCTTCGTCAGACGGCGCGAGAGGCCTGGCTTCGGTAGCCGCCAGGATCCCCTCCCGATCGTCTCGTGAGGGGGTACGGGGGTCACCCGTTGGTCCATAGTGCCACATGGTGAGACGGCGGGCGGTCTCGGGTCCGACGCCGTTCTGTTCGAGCATTGTTGTTTCCTCGTGGACCGACCGATGCTAAAGGGCACTTAAACTGCACAAATACCAACTTTCGCGCCATATCACTACGAGGAGGCCCCTAGATGGCCCTCTGGACCAAGAGTCGCCGCGCTTCTGCCTTCGGCGCGCTCGCCTTGTCCACCGTCTTCGCCTTGTCCGCCTGTGGCAGCTCGGGAGACTCGACCACCGCCTCCACCGGCGCCAGCGCCTCCGCGGCCGGCGGCGCCCAGCTCGTCAACCCCGGCAAGCTGACCACCTGCACCAATGTTCCCTATGAGCCGTTCCAGTTCAAGGACGAGAGCGGCAAGGTCGTCGGGTTCGACGTCGACATCGTCGACCTGGCCGCCAAGAAGCTCGGCGTGACGCAGGAGATCGTCGACATCGACTTCGCCGTGATCAAGAGCGGCGCCGCGATGGCGGCGAAGAAGTGCGACGTCGCCGCCGCGGGCATGACGATCACCGAGGAGCGCAAGGCGAACATCGACTTCTCCGTCCCCTACTTCGACGCCACGCAGGCCCTGCTGGCCAAGAAGGGCACCGGCGCCAAGTCGCTCGATGACGTCAAGTCGATGAACCTCAAGCTCGGCGCGCAGGCCAGCACCACCGGCCTCGACTACGTCAAGAAGAACGGCTTCGACCCCACCGAGTACGCCGACTCCCCCAAGGAGCTGCTGGCCCTGCAGGCCGGCCAGGCCGACGTGATCGTCCAGGACCTCCCCGTGGTGCTCACCTGGCTGAAGAAGCCGGAGATCGCCGAGAAGTTCGAGCTGATCGCCAGCCTCGACACCGGCGAGCAGTACGGCGTGGGCCTGAAGAAGGGCGCCGACCCGGTCCTGCTCAAGACCATCAACGAGACGATCGAGGCGGCCAAGGCCGATGGCACCTACGAGCAGATCTTCGTGAAGTGGTTCGGCAAGAAGCCCGGTGAGCTGGGCTGATCCAGTGACGGACCAGTCGGTGACGGCTGAGCCGGGCAAGGCCCGGCTCAGCCCTCGCAAGAAGCAGCGGATCAGCCGGGGCATCCAGTACGCCCTGCTGGTCGCCATCGTCGTCGGCGTCGTCCTGTACGCGGACTGGCCGAGCCTGGCGCAGAACTTCACCAAGCTCGACGTGGCCGAGAAGGCTCTCCCCGAGCTCTTCACGATCGCGCTGCGCAACACGATGATCTACGCGGTCGGCGGGTTCGTCCTCTCCTTTGTGTTCGGGTTGCTGCTCGCGCTGATGCGGCTCTCGACCGTCGGGCCGTACCGCTGGATCTCCACGATCTACATCGAGATCTTCCGCGGCCTGCCCGCGCTGCTGATCTTCTTGATGATCACCTTCCTGCCGCTGGCGCTGCCCGGCTTCGAGGTGCCGGGCGGCACCTTCGGCCAGGGCATCCTGGGGCTCGGCCTGATCGGCTCCGCCTACCAGGCGGAGGTCTTCCGGGCCGGCCTGCAGGCGGTCCCCAAGGGCCAGACCGAGGCGGCTAGGTCGCTGGGCATGTCGGCGTTCAGGGCCCAGCTCACCGTGGTCATCCCCCAGGCGATCCGGATCGTGATCCCGCCGACCACCAACCAGTTCGTCTCCCTGCTCAAGGACTCGTCGCTGGTGTTCTTCCTCGGCGTCTCCGGCCAGTACGTCGAGCTGGCCAAGTTCGGCAACGACCTGGCCTCCCAGTACGCGAACGCCACGCCCATCCTGGTGGCGGGCGTGACGTACCTCATCGTCACGATTCCGCTGGGCTACCTCGCGTCCCGGCTGGAACATCGCAAGGGGACCCGCCGATGACCCACGCCATCGAGATCAAGGACCTGCACAAGCACTTCGGCGACAACGAGGTGCTCAAGGGCATCGACGTCACGGTCGAGCCCGGGCAGGTGGTGTGCGTGATCGGGCCCTCGGGCTCGGGCAAGTCCACCCTGCTGCGCTGCGTCAACCTGCTGGAGCAGCCGACCAGGGGCCAGGTGCGGGTGCAGGGCGTCGACGTCACCGACCCCGACGTGGACATCGACGCCGTCAGGCGCCACATCGGCATGGTGTTCCAGCAGTTCAACCTGTTCCCCCACATGACCGCGCTGCAGAACGTGATGATCGCCCAGCAACGGGTGCTCAGGCGCGGCAAGAGGGCGGCGGAGGTCGTCGCCCGGGAGAACCTCGACAAGGTGGGCGTCATCGACAAGTGCGACGCCTTCCCCGCGCAGTTGTCCGGCGGGCAGCAGCAGCGGGTGGCCATCGCCAGGGCGCTGGCCATGAACCCCGACCTGATGCTGTTCGACGAGCCCACCTCGGCGCTCGACCCCGAGCTGGTCGGCGACGTGCTCGCGGTCATGCGCAAGCTCGCCGAGGAGGGCATGACCATGCTCGTGGTCACCCACGAGATGGGCTTCGCCCGCGAGGTGGCCGACCGGGTCGTGTTCATGGACGGCGGTGTGATCGTCGAGGACGGGCCGCCCGCCCAGGTCATCGGCGACCCTCGGCACGAGCGCACCCGCTCGTTCCTCAGCCGCGTCCTGCACCCCGAGGACTGAGGCTCCGGGGCGTCCCCGAGCGGACGCCCCGGCCACTTTCCGGGGCGCCCCCGGCGGGCGCCCCAGGCGGCTTTGCCGGGGCGTCCCCAGCGGGCGCCCCAGGCGGCTTTTCCGGCCCGACGTGTAATACTCCGGTATGGACCTGACCTCTTACGCCGAGTGGGCGGTCCACCTGGTCAACGATCCCGAGCCGCCGCCCCACCTCGTAGAGCTGCGCGACGCGCTGGCGAAGGTCTTCGCCGCCGGCTCCGAGGCCGAGGTCGCGGCCCTGCTCAACACGCTGCTCGCGCGCTATCCGGTGCGCCCCCGCCTGTCGGCCCACGACGGGCAGCGCTGGCACCTGCACCTGGCCGAGGACTCCGCCGCCAGCGCCGTGATGGGGCTGGCCGCGATGGTCGCCGAGCTGGGCGCCGACCGGCTCGGCCGGTGCCAGGATTCCCGGTGCCCGCGGGTCTTCCTCGACACCTCCTCCAACCGCTCGCGCCGTTACTGCTCGGCGCGTTGCGCCAGCCGGGCCAACGTGGCGGCCTACCGAGCCCGCCGCCGCGGCGGCCAGTAACGCAGCACCACCCGGCCCACGATGTCGTCGACCGGGCCGAAGTCCCAGCTGTCGCGGCGGCCGCCGGCCCGCTGGTTGTCGCTCTCCAGCCACCAGCCCTCCTTCTCACGCCACGCGGCCCGCTTGACGATCAGCCGGCCGGGCTCGCCCGGCAGTCTGGCCACGACCACGTCGCCCGCGCGGACGGGCGCGCCTCGCCGTACGAGAAGCCAGTCGCCGGGAAGCAGCGCGGGGCGCATGGAATCTCCCTCGACACGCACCCTCATGGGCCGTGACCCCCTCCGCGTCAGGCCTTCGGAGCCGAGTAAGGTCGGTTAGTGGACCAAGCTGACTCAGCATCAAGGAAGGACTTTCCGATGCTCGCACGACTGCTACGACCCAAGCATGTCGCTTCCGCTCACTGCGACCTGCCCTGCGGTGTCTACGACCCCGCCCAGGCCCGGATCGAGGCCGAGTCGGTCAAGGCGATCATGGAGAAGTACGCAGGCAACGAGGACCCGGTCTTCCGCGCTCGCGCGCTGACCATCAAGGAGGAGCGGGCCGAGCTGGTCAAGCACCACCTGTGGGTGCTCTGGACCGACTACTTCAAGCCGCCGCACCTTGAGCAGTACCCCCAGCTCCACCAGCTGTTCTGGGACGCGACGAAGCTCGCGGGAGCGGCCGGCGCCAAGGGCACCGTCGACGTCGCCAAGGCCGACGAGCTGCTGGGCAAGATCGACGACATCTCCAAGATCTTCTGGGAGACCAAGGCCGCCTAAAACGGCATATAAGGCTCTGTGTGGTTACCAGGCCACACAGAGCCTTTTCCGTTGATGGCGAGTCTGAATCGTCCAAGCACCTCTCGGGGGCGGTAAGTTGCAGTCAGCGCCGTATACGCGAGGAGGAACGTGACCGAGGAAACGGAGATGCGAGTTGAGGGCGAGGCCGGCATCCGCGATGTAGTGAGCATCAGGCTCCCGGCGGCGAGTGCCTACCTGTCCGTGCTTCGCACGGCCACGGCCGGGCTCGCGGCGCGACTCGACTTCACGCTCGACGAGATCGAGGATCTGCGGATCGCGGTCGACGAGGCGTGCGCCATGCTCCTGAGCGAAGCCGTGCCCGGCACCGACCTGACCGCCGACTTCGAGCTGACCGGGCAGGAGATGCAGGTCAGGGTCGAGGTCGCGACGGCGGGCACCTCCGCCCCCAAGCGTGACGACTTCGCCTGGATGGTGCTCACGGCTCTGGCCGACGATGTCGACGCGGTGACCGACTCCCCCGACCGCATGGCGATCGTCCTGCGTAAGCGCCGAGGCGCGGCGAGGCCGGCGTGACGGAAAGGACTGGAGCCATGGCCACCAGCGAACACGCCGTGCCCGACCGGGTGCGCGCTCGCAGGCTCTTCGCCGAGCTGGCCGAGCTGGGTCCCGAGGAGCCGCGCCGCCAGCGCATCAGGGACGAGCTGGTCGAGCTTCACCTTCCCCTGGTCGAATACCTGGCCCGTCGTTTCCGCAACCGGGGTGAGTGGCTCGACGACCTCACCCAGGTCGCCACCATCGGGCTGATCAAGTCGATCGACCGGTTCGACCTCAACCGCGGCGTGGAGTTCTCCACCTACGCCACACCGACCATCGTCGGCGAGATCAAGCGGCACTTCCGCGACAAGGGCTGGGCGGTTCGCGTGCCGCGCCGCCTGCAGGAGCTCAAGCTCTCGCTGACCAAGGCGATCAGCGAGCTCTCGCAGCGTGAGGGCCGGGCGCCGACGGTGGCCGAGCTGGCCGCCTACCTGAAGATGACCGAGGAGGAGGTGCTCGAGGGTCTTGAGTCGGCCAACGCCTACTCGACCGTCTCGCTCGACGCCCCCGACTCCGGCGACGACGACGCGCCCGCCGTGTCCGACTCTCTCGGCATCGTGGACGAGTCGCTGGAGGGTGTCGAGTATCGCGAGTCGCTCAAGCCGCTGCTCGAACGCCTGCCGCCGCGCGAGAAGCGCATCCTGCTGCTGCGGTTCTTCGGCAACATGACCCAGTCGCAGATCGCCACCGAGCTGGGCATCTCGCAGATGCACGTGTCGCGGCTGCTCGCCCGCACGCTGGCCCAGCTACGCGAGGGTCTGACCGCCGAAGACTAGTCCTCGCCGTAGAGAGCGTGGGTGGTGGGAGGGGCCAGCAGGGCGACGAGGCCGATCAGGGCCGCGACGATCACCGGGATCCCGAGGAGCAGCTGGTCGGCCTGGATCAGCGTCCACGCGACCGGGAGCAGGAAGATCTGCGCCAGCACGCCGGGCGACCTCCCCCACCGCTCCATTCTGAGCAGCCCGCCCCAGGCGACCCAGAGCAGACCCGCGCCGATCAGCATTCCGAAAGCCGCCTCGGCGAGCGCGGCCGTGAGGTTCTCCGCGTCGCCGCGCGCCGTCTCCACCCCGACGAACAACCCGAGCCCCAGGGCGACCAGCCCTTCCAGGGCGACGACGATGGCGGCGACAACCAAGCTCAGCGGACGCTTCGACACACCGAAACCCTATCCGCCCGGCCCCATGCCTCGTCCGACGCCCGGTCCCGCTATTGCCCACAAATGGGATCTTTGCGACAAGACAGACATCGATCAGCGGATACGCTGACGTCATGCGCGCGATGCTCCTGGTCAACCCCAAGGCCACGACCACGAATGCACGGACCCGTGACGTGCTCATCCGAGCCCTCGGCGCGGCCGTCGAGCTGACCGTCGAGCAGACCGGCTACCGGGGTCACGCCGCGACCCTGGTGAGCACCGCGCGGGCCAAGGGCTACGACGTGGTGGCCGTGCTCGGCGGTGACGGCACGATCAACGAGGCCGTCAACGGCCTGCTCAACCCGGTCGGCGAGACCGCCGTCGCGCCCGCGGCCGACCCCAGCGCGGGGCGTCCCGCGGTGATCGTCATCCCCGGCGGCAGCGCCAACGTGTTCGCCCGCGCGCTCGGCCTGCCCAACGACCCGGTCGAGGCCACCGGAGCGGTGCTGGAGGCACTGCGCGAGAACCGTCGCAGGACCGTGGGTTTGGGCCAGGCCCTCTGGAACGACCAGAGCCGCTACTTCACCTTCTGCGCCGGGATGGGATACGACGCCGAGGTCATCCGCGCGGTCGAGGGGCTGCGCGGCTCCGGGCACAAGGCGACTCCCACGCGCTATGTGAACACCGCGTTGCGGCACTATCTCGCGACCGACAAGCGGCAGCCGGCGATGACCCTGACCGGCCCCGGCATCCCGGTCGTCGAGGACGTGTTCATGGCGATCGTCTCCAACACCTCCCCGTGGACCTACCTCGGGAGCAAGCCGATTCATCCCACCCCGTGGGCGAGTTTCGAGACCGGCCTCGACCTACTGGGGCTCCAGCGCATGGGTCCCATAGCCTTGCTGCCTCTCATCCGGCAGATTCTCACGGAGCGTGACTCGCTTCCGTCGGGGAAACACCTCGTTCAACTGCACGACGAGCCTGAGTTCACCCTCACCGCGCGGCGTCCGGTGGCCTTCGAACTGGACGGGGACTACCTGGGTGAACGCGAGTCCGTAACGTTCCGGTCTACCCCGAACGCGTTACAAGTTCTGGTCTAGCCCGTTACATTCGGTCATTGTGTGACGCATCCGACATCCATCACCGACAAAACTTCGTGTCAACCCTCTTGCGTGCACTCTCCGTGGCTGAAAAGCTCAAGACTGACGTCGGAACGTAGGACCTTTGACAAACCCCAAGGTCGTTTCGGGGTCAGCGACCACAGGCCCGATCTTCACCAGGATCCGGGTCCTTGTTCGCGCGAGTTAGTGAATCTCTTCACAAAGTAGTAGCCGCACGGGGCCGACCCAAGGCCCCATCTACTAAGGAGTGGACGCATGGACTGGCGCCACCGAGCTGCCTGCCGTGACGTGGACCCCGAGCTGTTCTTCCCGATCGGCAACACCGGTCCGGCCCTCATGCAGATCGAGGAGGCCAAGCAGGTCTGCAGGTCCTGCCCGGCCGTCGAGTCCTGCCTGAAGTGGGCCCTGGAGTCCGGCCAGGACGCCGGCGTCTGGGGTGGGCTCAGCGAAGACGAGCGTCGTGCGCTCAAGCGCCGCACCGCGCGTGCTCGCACCCGAGCCTCCGCCTGACCGCCCCGCCCACAGCCGACCGGCCCTCCCCTGGCCGACCGGCGCGCCCCCACCCAAGCCGACCTGACCGAGCCGCCCCGCCCGGCGCGACAGCTTTCCCGCCGGGACCACGTCGCATCCGCCCTTGGATGCGACGTACAGGCTCACGCACAGCGCCGACCTCCACCCGCGAAACCGGCGTACGGACTCCGAGAGGGCGCCGCATCCCGCACGGGTGCGGCGCCCTCATCGATGGCGGGGCAAGGACCGCGCGTCGGGTCACGCGGCGGGAAGCGGGATCGAGAGGGTGACCTCCGTGCCGCCGCCCTCGCGCGGCGAGACCGCGAGCTTGCCCGACAGCTCCCCCTCGACCAGCGTGCGTACGATCTGCAGCCCCAGACTGGTGGAGCTGTCGAGGTCGAACCCCTCCGGCAGCCCCTGACCGTCGTCCCAGACGAGCACGTTGAGCCGGTCGGAGGACGGCTCGACCACCACCTGGAGCCGCTTCGGGCAGCCGTGCTGAAGGGCGTTCTGCAGCAGCTCGGTGAGCGCCATCGCCAGCGGCGTGGCGATCAGCGACGGCAGCACCCCGAACCCGCCGACCCGCCGCGGCATGACCGCCGCCTCCGGCGACGACACCTCGCCGGCCATCGCGATCACCCGATCCGCGATGTCGTCGAAGTCGACGAACTCCTCCGGCGCGTGGGACAGCGTCTCGTGCACGATCGCGATCGAGCCGACCCTGCGTACCGCCTCCTCCAGCGCCTCGCGTCCCTCGGGCACCTGAAGCCTCCTGGCCTGCAGCCTGAGCAGCGCCGCCACGGTCTGGAGGTTGTTCTTGACCCGGTGGTGGATCTCGCGGATCGTCGCGTCCTTGGTCATCAGCTCACGCTCGCGGCGGCGCAGCTCGGTCACGTCGCGGATGAGCACCAGCGCGCCGATGCGCCCGCCGCCGACGATCAGCGGGATCGCCCGCAGCTGCACGATCGTGCCGCCGGACTCGACCTCGGTCTCCTTGGCCGCCCGCCCGCTGGCCACGATCATGAGGTCCTCGTTGATCGGCTCGTCGGAGTAGCAGAGCGTCGCGGTCACCTTGCCCAGCTCGGCGCCCACCAGGTCGGCGTGCAACCCGAGCCGCCGGTAGGCCGACAGCGCGTTGGGCGAGGCGTACGTCACCCGGCCGCCCCGGTCGAGCCGGAGCAGCCCGTCGCCCACGCGGGGCGAGCGGACCAGGATCGGCTCGTCGCCGGAGAACGGGAAGCGCCCCTCGGCGACCATCTGCGCCAGGTCGGAGGCGCTCTGCAGGTAGGTGAGCTCCAGGCGCGACGGTGTCCGGGCCGAGGACAGGTTGGTGGAGCGCTGGATCACCGCGAGGAAGCGGCCCTCGCCGCTCGGAAGCGCACGGCGCACCGGGATGGTCTCCTCGCGCACCGGCACGCCGGTCGACCAGTCGGGGTCGCCCTCGCGGCAGATGCGCCGCTCGTTCCAGGCAGTGTCGAGCAGCGGGCGTTCGCCCTGGGCGGAGACGGTGCCGACGATGTCGTCGTGGTAGACGGTGGGACCGGTCGTCGGGCGCATCTGCGCGATCGCGATCCAGCCGCCCTCATGCCGCCGCCCCAGGTCGTCGAGGGACTCCTCCCCCGGTGGCACCAGCGGCGCCCACAGGACGAGGTCGGCGAACGACAGGTCGGCGAGCAGCTGCCAGTCGGAGACCAGGGAGTGGAGCCAGTCGAGGTCAGCCGCGTCGAGCGCGGTGTGACGGACGACGAGGTCGCTGAGAGTCGGCACGAGTGCATCATGCGTGCTTCTCACTGCAGGAACCAAACCGGCGGCTGGTTGAATGCGGGCATGGATCCCCTGGCAGGCCGCACGCAAGTCCGATCCGGCGGGCCGAGCCGCCCGCGCCGCAGGGCGTACGCGTACGTGCGATCAACCGGCCTGTTTCGGGAATCTCACATTGTGAGAACCGTCACACCGCCCGCTTCGCCCGCATCGCCCGGATCCCCGTGCCGGGCCACCGGAGGTGTTCGAACCTTGGCCGATCCCGGCAGGTCACCGGCCGTCGAGCCGGGCCCGGCGCCCGCCTCGGTTTCCGGGGCCCGCACCGCAGTGGATATCCTGCACCATCAGCCTGAGCTGCCCGGACACCCCCATCCTCCCTCGGTCCCGGCAGACCGCTCTTGCTTGCGGTTGACCGCTCGGGCCAATCTGAGTTCCGATGATCTCGCGGTGACCAGACACGCCCTCACCGCCGTGGCAGAAGTGAAGGTGAGAGCGTGACGGACGACGGCCCTCGCGTACCGAAGTACTACGACGTGAAGCGCAGCCTGCTGGAGCTCACCAAGAGCCTGTCCCCCGGCACCGCTCTGCCCCCCGAGCGGGCGCTGGCCGTGAAGTTCGAGACCTCCCGCACCACCGTCCGGCAGGCGCTGACCGAGCTGGTCGTCGAGGGGCGGCTGCTGCGCATCCAGGGCAAGGGCACGTTCGTGGCCCAGCCGAAGGTGGCGCAGGTGCTGCAGCTGACCTCCTACATCGGCGACCTGCGCACCGCCGGTCTCGAACCCGACACCAAGATCCTGGAGATCGGCTACATCACCGCCGACGAGGCGCTGGCCCGGCGACTGGCCATCAACCCCGGCGGCCGGGTGCTGCGCATCCACCGGCTGCGGCTGGCCAACGGCGAGCCCGTCTCCATCGACACCACCCACCTGTCCGCGCGCCGCTTCCCCAGGCTGCGCCGGGAGCTGGAGGTGCACTCCTCGCTGTACGAGACGCTGCACAACGCCTACAACGTACGGCTCACGGACGCCGAGGAGATCATCGAGACCGTGCTCGCCACCCCCTACGACGCCAAGGCCCTGGGCGTCGACGTCGGCCTGCCCATGCTGCTGCTCACCCGCCACGCCTTCGACGCCGACGGCCACCCCGTCGAATGGGCCCAGTCCCTCTACCGCGGCGACCGCTACAAGTTCGTCACCCGGCTGCGCCGGCCGTGACCCCGGGCCGGGACACCGGTGTCTAGGCTGGTCAGGTGAGCGTTCTCATCGTCACCGGCACTGACACCGGGGTCGGCAAGACGGTCGTGACCGCCGCCGTGGCGGCGCTGGCCCGCCAGCGGGGTTCCAGCGTGGCCGTGGTCAAGCCGGCGCAGACCGGGGTGCCGGCCGGCCGGCCCGGTGACGTCGACGAGGTGATCCGGCTGTCCGGGGTGACGACCACCTTCGAGCTGGCCCGCCACCCGGCGGCGCTGTCGCCCGCCGCGGCGGCCAGGGCGACGGGCGCGCCGCCCGTGTCGCTGTCCCGGGCGGCCGAGCTGGTCGCGGAGCTGGCCGAGAGCAACCGGCTGGTGCTGGTCGAGGGCACCGGCGGGCTGCTGGTGCGCTTCGACGAGGACGGGGCGACCGTGGCCGATCTGGCCCGGTCGATCGGCGCGCAGCTGCTGGTCGTCGTCCGGGCCGGGGCGGGCACTCTCAACCACACCGCGCTCACCCTGGAGGCGATGGCCAACCGCGGGCTCGACCTGGCCGGAGTCGTGATCGGGTCGTGGCCCGCCGAGCCGGGCCCGGCCGAGCGGAGCAACGTGGCCGATCTGGAGATGCTGGCCGCGCGTCCGCTGGCGGGCGCGCTGGCCGCGGGCTCAGGGGCGCTGGACGCGGCCGAGTTCGCCGCCGAGGCGCGCAGAGGGCTGGCCGCCACCTTGGGAGGCGCGTTCGACCCCGCCGACTTCAGAAGGACGCTCAGGCTCGCGCGCTGACGTCACCGCTCACCCGGTCAGCAGGCCGCCCTGGGGAGGCCGCAGACCTTGACCGTCATCTTCTCCGCCTGGGCGATCAGTCCGCGGAACTTCCTGATGGGCAGGCTCCTGGTCGGGACGGCCGACTCGCCGACGACGTAGACCGCGGCCCCTCTGCGCACGGCCACGGCGTGCTCGCCGTTCTCGAAGAAGAGGCCGCCCGCCCGCAGCCCCTCGTCGCCCACGGCGACCGGCTTGGTGAAGTAACGGTAGCGGTGGTAGCCCTTGCCCACGTCCGCGCAGCGCGCCAGCTCGGCCCGCAGCCCGCGCATCGCCTGCTTCGCCTGCCGCACGTTCTTGTAGACGACGAGCTGCTCGTACTTCATCCGGTCCTCGGAGCTGTAGGTGACCGTCCGCGCCGCGATCCGGCCGGTGTCCCACGCCTTCTTGCGGAAGCAGGGGTTGAGCTGGATCTGCCGCTTGGTGGAGTCGCTCGTCCGGTACGTCTCCCACGCCTTGGCCGGAGGGTGCGACTCCATGAACAGCAGGCCCTTCGGCAGCCCGCTCCCGCCGCCCAGCATCGCGGCCGCCGTGACCACGGCCAGTCCCATCTGGAACATCAGAACCTCCCCATAGTGGCAACAACAGGTGAGATGTCCGGTGCTGCGGATTCGTTCAGATATATCGGGACTTGTTGGCGCGATGGGGTGATGATGCAGGCATGGCGTCCGGCTGCTCGTTGCCGCCGCTGTGAGGGTGGGGCTAGCCCCACCCGGCAGCCGCACACCAGACCCATGTCGCGGATCACCCGCCGCTCAATACGGTTGAGGACTTGACATCCTCCCAGCTCTGAAAAACCGGGATTCCAACCGTCGCCGGTTGGTCTTCCTGCTTCACTGCCAGTCGCCCGCCCGAGAGGACTCTCGTTGAGGTCTTACACCGGCTCCACAGGCGTTTCACCTCTCCGCAAGCCCTGCGGCGAGGGTGATCCCGATCGTTCATCCGGTGGCTTGGTTCTCGCCACCGTCGAACACACTACCGAACCGCGCGGTGTCGTGCGGCGTTTCGACGGCGATCCGCCTGGCAGCCGATCGCCTGCCCCTGCTCTACTCCGCAGGAATCCGATTTTCCCCCCACCTGAAGGCGCGGGTCTCCTCGGAGGTTCTCGATGAAAGTCCCCCGTCCGTGGTCGGCACGGGCCTGGCAGGACACCGCCCACGTGATGACCGGTCCCCTGGTCGCCGCGGTCCTCGCCGGCCTGACCCTCATGTTGGCCGTGGCTCCGTCCATGCTGCGCCGCGGCGTGCCGTGGTTCACCCGGGTGCAACGCTCCCGGTTCGCGGCCTTCCTGGGCGCCCGCATCCCGCCGCTGCCGGCACCGGCCTCCTGGCGCAGCCCGAGCATGTGGCGGCAGATCGGCTACCACCTGCTCTGCCCCGTGGTGAGCGGTCTGGGCGCGCTCATCGTGGCCGGCGCGTGGGGCGGGTCCGTGGTGGGCCTGACGGGGTTCGCGCAGCCCGCGTTGCAGCCACGGCCACTGGAGTTCACCTTCGACCTCAGAAATCCGGTCGTGGCCGCCGTCTACTTCCTGATCGGGGCGACATTGCTGCTGCTGGCGCCCATCCTGGCCCGGGCCATGGCCTCGTTCGACCTGGCGGTGGCGCGTGCGATGCTCGAACCCAGCCGTGACGAGCTGGGCCGGCGCATCGAGACGCTGACCGAGAGCCGCGCCGGGATGGTCGACGCGGCCGACGCCGAGCGCCGCCGCATCGAGCGCGATCTGCACGACGGCGCCCAGCAGCGGCTGGTCTCGCTGGCGATGAACCTGGGGCTGGCCCGCGCCACGCTGACCGACCTGCCCGAGCCCGCCCGCGTGGCCATCGAGCAGGCGCACGAGGAGGCCAAGCAGGCGCTGAAGGAGCTGCGCGACTTCGTCCGCGGCCTGCACCCGGCGGTCCTCAACGACCAGGGCCTGGACGCGGCGCTCTCCGGCGTCGCGGCGCGCGCCCCCCTTCCGGTACGCCTGCGCGTCGACATCGAGCGCCGCACCTCGCCCACGATCGAGGCGGTGGCGTTCTTCACCGTGTCCGAGGCGCTCACCAACATCGCCAAGCACGCCGCCGCGACCCGGGCCGAGGTGACCGTACGACGCGAGGGCGACCGGTTACGGCTGCTCGTCCACGATGACGGCCGCGGCGGGGCCACGCTCGCGAGCGGCACCGGGCTGCGCGGCCTGTCCCAGCGGATCCGCTCGGTGGACGGCACCCTGCGGCTGACCAGCCCGTTCGGCGGGCCGACGACGATCGAGGTGGACCTGCCGTGCGAGTAGTTCTTGCCGAGGATTCCGTGCTGCTGCGCGAGGGGCTGATCAGGCTGCTCGACGCGGCCGGCATGCGGGTGGTGGCGGCCGTGGCCGACGCCGAGGGGCTGCTGCGCGCCACCGAGGAGCACCAGCCCGAGCTGGTCGTCACCGACGTGCGGATGCCGCCCACCCACACCGACGAGGGGCTGCGGGCCGCGCTGGTGCTGCGCCGCCAGCGCCCCGGCCTGGCCGTGCTGGTCCTGTCGCAGTACGTGGAGGAACGCTACGCGGCCCAGCTGCTCGCCTCGGCGAGCAGCGGCGGCGTCGGCTACCTGCTCAAGGACCGGGTGGCCGACGTGGCCGAGTTCATGGACGCGCTGCGCCGGGTGGCGGCGGGCGGCACCGCGCTCGACCCGGAGGTGGTCGCCCAGCTGCTGCTGCGCGGCCACAGCGACCCGCTGGACCGGCTGACACCTCGGGAGGGCGAGGTGCTCAAGCTGATGGCCGAGGGCCGCTCCAACGCCGGCATCGGCCAGGAGCTCGTCCTCAGCGAGGGAGCCGTCGGCAAGCACATCGGCAACATCTTCACCAAGCTCGACCTGCCCCCGGCCGAGGGCGACCACCGGCGGGTGCTGGCCGTGCTGCGTTTCCTCAAGGTCAGGAGTTCGGCATGAGGAAGGTCTGGCTGGTGCTGGGAGCCGTGACGACGGCGTTCACCCTGATGGCGTTCACCATCGGCATGTGGCACGGGTTCGCCAAGGCCAAGCCACCGCAGGAGTCGACCCGCCGGTCCATCCCCTTCGCCCTGTCCAAGCTCAGGCTCGACGCCGAGCGGGGCAACGTGAGCCTGCAGGTCCTGCCGGGCGAGGCGGGCGAGCTCGTGCTCGAACGCTCGCTGCGCTGGTCGGCCGAGAAGCCCGCGGTCTCCGAGGACTGGGACGGACGCACCCTGAAGCTGAGCGCGGTCTGTCCCGGCTCCGACCGGTTCGATCCGCCGCTCTGCGAGGCCGACTACACCCTGTACATGCCTCCCGAGACGGACCTCGAGGTCACGACCGTCAACGGCCGGCTCGACCTGACCGAGCTCCGGGGCGACATCCGGGCGACCTCGGCCTCCGGCCAGGTGCGCGTCACCGGCGCGCGGGGCGACCTCCGGATCCGCAGCGGCACGGGCGACGTCGACGCCGACGGGCTGACCGGCGACCACGTCGACGTGGAGGTGGGCTCGGCCACGGTGCTGCTGTCGTTCCGCGCGTCGCCGTCCGACGTGCGGGCGGTCGCCAGAGCCGCGGGCGACGTGCACGTCCTCGTGCCGCCTGAGCTCACCTACGACGTGACTACCGACGCCCTGCAGGTCGACGCCGAAGTCCTGACCGACAAGGAGGCGCCGAGGAAGATCACCGCGGCGACACCGGACGGGGACATCTTCCTCTGCTGTCGATGAGCTGCCGATGAGCTGTCGATGGATGGCGGGTGGACCGCCGGTGGGCCTCCGAAGAGCCGGTGGAGCTTGGCGGGCTGTTTACCCGCGTGACGGGTTGGTAGGTTCCCCGCATGGAGTCTGCGAAGCACGCCGGTGACGCCGCCGTCGCCGTGTCCAAGGCCTATGGCGTCGAAACCATGTTCACCCTTTCCGGAGGTCACGTCTTCCCGCTCTACGACGGGGCCGTGCACGAGGAGATGCGCATCCTCGACGTACGCCACGAGCAGAGCGCGGTGTTCGCCGCCGAGGCCACGGCCCGGCTGACCAGGAAACCCGGTCTGGCCGTCCTGACCGCCGGGCCCGGCATCACCAACGGGGTCAGCGGTGTCGCGACGGCCCACTTCAACGGCTCCCCGGTGGTGGTCATGGGCGGCCGCGCGCCGCAGTCCCGCTGGGGCAGCGGCGCCCTGCAGGAGATGGACCACCCGCCGCTGCTCGCCCCGATCACCAAGCTGGCGTTCACCTCCAGCGGCGCCGAGTCGATCAGCCAGGACGTCGAGTCGGCCTTCCGCACGGCCGTGGCGCCCCATCGGGGTCCGGTCTTCCTCGACTTCTACATGGACCACCTGTTCGCCCCGTCGGCCGTACACGAGGTCCAGACGCAGTCGCCGTCGCCCCTGGAGCCCGACACCGACGCGCTGCGCGACATCGCCCGGCTGATCGCCGAGGCCGAGCGGCCGGTGCTCGTCTACGGCTCCGACGTGTGGATGGACCGCGCCGAGGAGGCCGCCCGCGACTTCGCGGAGAGCCTTCGGCTGCCGGTCATCCCCAACGGCCAGGGTCGCGGCATCCTGCCCGCCGGCCACGAGCTGCTCGTCACCCGCGCCCGCGGCGTCGCCTTCGCCCAAGCCGACCTGGTCATCGTGGTGGGCACCCCGCTCGACTTCCGCCTCGGCTACGGCTGGTTCGGCGGCAAGGAGGGCGCCCCGCTGGCCAAGGTGGTGCACCTGGCCGACGCGCCGTCGCAGCTGGCCACGCACATGCAGCCGGTCGCCTCCGCCGCCGGCGACCTGTCCGTGGTGCTCTGGGGCCTCGGCACCGCCTGCGGTGAGGCCGGCGTGAAGCCGGCGCGGTACGCCGACTGGGTGAGCAGGCTGGCCGAGACGGCCGCCGCCGCCATCGCCGGCGACGCCGAGCTGCTGGCCTCCGACAGCGACCCGATCCACCCGATGCGCATCTACGGCGAGCTGGGCAAGGTGCTCGCCGAGGACGCCGTGGTCATCGGCGACGGCGGCGACTTCGTCTCCTACGCGGGCAAGTACGTCGAGCCCAGGCAACCGGGCAACTGGCTCGACCCGGGCCCCTACGGCTGCCTCGGCACCGGCCTCGGCTACTCGATCGCGGCCCGCCTGGCCAGGCCGTCGTCACAGGTGGTGCTGCTGCTGGGCGACGGCGCGGCGGGATTCTCGCTGATGGACGTCGACACGCTGGTGCGCCACCGACTTCCCGTCGTCATGATCTGCGGCAACAACGGCATCTGGGGGCTGGAGAAGCACCCGATGCAGATGCTGTACGGCTACGACGTGGCCGCCGACCTGCAGCCGCAGTGCCGCTACGACCAGGTGGTGACAGCGCTCGGCGGCGGTGGCGAGCTGGTCACCAAGCCGTCGGAGATCGGGCCGGCGCTCCGCCGCGCGTTCGACTCCGGGATCCCCTACCTGGTCAACATCGCCACCGACCCGCAGATCGCCTACCCCCGCACCACGACGGGCGTCTGACGGGGCTACTGCTGCTTCCCGGCCGTCTGGGTGACGGTCGGGGTGGCCGAGGGGCACGCCCCAGCGGGGATGAGCACCAGCTTGACCTTCTGCCTGATGTCCAGCTTCGTCCCCCCATTAGGGAACGACTGCCCGACCTTGAGGCACTCGTGAGGCACCTCGCCCCGCGTCTGGTCGTCAATTGTGATCTTGAAGCCGGCGGCGGTGATGAGCCTCTGCGCCTCGGGGTAGGGCATCTCGACCACGCGCGGCACCTCCCTCTTCTCCACCGGCTTGGGGCTCGGCGACGGGGACGGTGACTTGCCCGTGGACGGCGTCAGCGTGGGCGTGGGCGTTGGAGTACGGGACGGTTCGCGAGTCGGCTCGGGCTCGGGCTCGGGCTCCTGCCGGGCGGTCGGCACTTGCGTCGGCGACTTGGGGGTGGGAGTGCGCCTGGTCCGCGGGGTGGTGGGCGTCTTGATCTTCCCGGTCGCGCCGACGTCGGACGTGGTCATCGTGGGAGCCGGCTCCTCACCCGCGGGCATGCCCGTCAGGGCCACCGCGCCCGCGCCCACGCCGAGCACCACCGCGGCGGCGATCCCGGCGACCAGGCCGCCCCTGCGGGAGCCCTTGGCCGCGCGCCTGCCGCCCTGCCTGGGCCCGGCCACCGTGGCGTGGTCGGAGGGAGCCTGGTGAGCACCGGTCTGGTAGGCCGCCATCGGCGGCGCCATCGTGGCCCCGGTGGACGGCGGCAACGCGGCGGGCACCTCGCCGGCGGCGATCTGGCGAGCCACCTCGCTCATCGTCTTGGCCGTCGGGTAGCGCCGTGCCGGGTCCTTCGACAGCGCGCACTCGACCAGCGCGCGCACCGGCGGCGGCACCTCGGCCGGCAGAGGCGGCGGAGCCTCGCGGATGTGCTTGAGCGCGATCGTGACCGCGCTGTCACCGTCGAACGGCCGCTGGCCCACGAGGCATTCGTACGCGACCACGCCGAGCGCGTAGATGTCGACGGCGGGTGTCACCGGCGCGCCCTCGGCCTGCTCCGGCGCGCAGTAGGCGGCGGTGCCGAGCACCATGCCCGCGTCGGTGAGCTTGTTGGCCAGGTCGGAACGGGCGATGCCGAAGTCGGTCAGCACCAGCGTGCCGTCACGCTGGACTAACAGGTTGCCCGGCTTCACGTCGCGGTGCACGATCCCCCGATCGTGGACCGCCTGCAGCGCCGAGGCCGCCTGCGCGATCAGCTCCATCGCGGGCTGCGGAGGGATCCTGCCCAGGCGGGCCAGGAGCCTGTCGAGCGGCTCACCGTCGACGAACTTCATCACCAGGTAGACGGTGTCGCCGCTCACCCCGTAGTCGTAGACGTCCACCACACCCGGATGGTTGATCGTCGCCATCGCCCGCGCCTCAGCCTGGAAGCGCGCGACGAAACCGGGATCATCCATGCGGCCCGGGAGCAGCACTTTGACGGCGACGGTGCGGGCCAGGACGATGTCCTCGCCTCTCCACACCTCACCCATGCCGCCGGCGCCGATGCGGGTATCCAGGCGATACCGCCCCGCCAGCGTCGTCCCTTGGGCCACCATGACTCCCCCGTTACCCCCCTACCTCTCCAACCCCTGAGAACCTCAAGAATCTCAAGAAAGCGGACTTGTGTCGCGGCAAGGTCACGCAGAGATCACGGAACTCCGAGAGTGTACGACCCCACCCGTCTCACATGCCACTCAAATGCCACAAGCCGTACAAACACTATCCTGCGGCCTTCTGCCGACACTTGTCCCCGTTTCCGGAAGATCAGGGCTCACCCTTCCCACGTCACACCCAGCACCCCACGGACCCTGCCTCCCGTCAGCGCTCACAATGATCACAGTAGGCTGGCCACATGAATCTCGCTCCGGGTCTCCGCTCCCAGCTGCTCATCGTGGTCAAGAGTGAGGACACGGCTCGCGAGGTCGGCAGCGGCGACGTGCCGGTGCTCGCCACTCCGCGGCTGCTGGCGATCGCCGAGATGGCCACGGTCCAAGCCCTGCGCCCGCACCTGGCCCCCGGCGAGACCTCGGTCGGCAACCGGGCGGAGCTCCAGCACCTGGCCCCGAGCCCCATCGGCACGCACGTCGAGTTCACCACCGAGCTCACCGAGAGCGACGGCAAGCGGCTGGTCTTCACCTTCGAAGCCCGTGACCGGCGCCGGGTCGTCGGCCGCGGCACGATCGAGCGCGTGGTCGTCGACCGGGCCGCCTTCATCGAACGCGCTACTCGATGACGGCGATGAGATCGCCTTCCTGGATCACGTCGCCCTCTTTCACCTTGAGCTGAGCGACCACCCCGTCGTCCTCCGTGAGGACCGGGATCTCCATCTTCATCGACTCAAGGATGACCAGCGTGTCACCGTCGGAGACGGTGTCCCCCTCCTGGACGACAACCTTCCAGACATTGGCCACCATCTCGGCTCGCACCTCAGCCACCGCGACTCCCCTCTTCCGTGAACTGATGTTCAGTGAATCAACAATGCCATGTCGCTACGTGCGCATCCGCCCGACCAAGCCGGTGTCATAGTCGCCCGAGCCGAACTCCGGGTGGTCCAGCAGCTCGGCGCAGAAGGGCAGATTGTTCTTCGGCCCCTCGACGACGAACTCCGCGACCGCCCTCCGCGCCCTGTCCAGCGCCTCGGCCCTGGTGGCCGCATGGACGCAGAGCTTGGCCATGAGCGGATCGTAGAACGGCGTGACCATATCGCCCTCGGCGTAGCCGGAGTCAACACGGACCCCCTCACCGGCGGGCTCCCGCCAGGCGGTGATCTTGCCGGGGCCGGGGAAGAAACGCTTGGGATCCTCGGCGTAGACGCGGAACTCGATGGCGTGGCCGCTCGTGGCGGGCCGCACGTCGGGGCTCTCCCCGGCCGCGACCCGAAGCTGTAGCGCGACCAGGTCGAGCCCGGTGACGAGCTCGGTGACCGGGTGCTCCACCTGGAGCCTGGTGTTCATCTCAAGGAACACGAAGTCCTGCCGGTCGGTGTCGACCAGGCACTCCACGGTGCCCGCGCCCAGGTAGCCGACCGTCTCACCGGCCCGCACCGCCGCCGCCAGCATGCTCGCGCGCAGCTCCGGCGTGATGCCGGGCGACGGCGACTCCTCGACCACCTTCTGGTGGCGGCGCTGCACGGAGCAGTCGCGCTCGCCGAGCGCCACGACCCGGCCGTCCGGAAGGCCGAGGATCTGCACCTCGACGTGACGGGCCCGCTCGATGAAGCGCTCCAGCAGGATCGCCGGGCCCGCCGGCCCGTCGCCGGTCGCCGCCCCCGCGAACCTGGCCGCCGCCCTCGACGCCTGCTCGTACGCCTTGACCAGGCCGGCCTCGTCATGGGCGACGCTCATCCCGATGCCGCCACCGCCACCCGCGGTCTTGACCATGACCGGGAACCCGATCTCGTAGGCGGCCTTGACCGCCAGCTCGAGATCGGTGACGGGCTCGCGGGTGCCGGCGGCCACCGGCACCCCCGCGTCCTCCATCAGGTTGCGCGCGTTGATCTTGTCGCCCATCCGGGCGATGGCCTCGGGCGCCGGGCCGATCCACACCAGCCCGGCATCGATCACCGTCCGGGCGAACGCGGCGTTCTCGGCGAGGAACCCGTAGCCCGGGTGGATCGACTTCGCCCCGGTGGCGCGGGCGGCCTCGAGCACCTTGCCGGCGTCGAGGTAGCTCTGCGCCGGGTCGGCCGGACCGAGGAGCACCGCCTCGTCGGCTTCGCGGACGAAGGGCAGGCCGGTGTCGGCCTCGGAATGGACGGCGATGGCGCGCAGCCCCATCTGCTTGACCGTACGGATGATCCGCCGTGCGATCTCACCTCGGTTGGCGATCAGGACGGGTCCGAGCGTCTCAATAGGCACGCCGCCAACACTACGGCCGCGAGGGGTCTCCCCCCTTTCCTCCTAAACCACCGATCCGGAGAGCACGATCTGTAGGAATCCCACAATTGTGAGCCGCGAGAAACGCGGTAGCGGCCTCCGCTTCTAGCGGATTCGCCCTACGTCAGGGGCGATGAGCCGCGGCGTACCGGTCGGCCACACGGGCCAGCGCCTCGATCGCCGCGGGGTCGTAGGCCGTGCCCGCCGTGAGCCGCAGCCGCTCGAGCGCGGCGCCCGCCCGGTCACGGTCGGTCGAGCCGCCGACGAGGTCGTCGTAGGCGTTGGCGACCTTGATGATACGGCTCGACAGCGGCGGGTCGGCGGCGACCGGATCGCACTGCCGCCGGACCAGATCGGCCACCCGGTCCAGGACCCCCGTCTGCTTGATCACCGCGGCGCCCAGCTCGGCGATGCGCCGGGCCTGGTCGGGATCCGTGAGCACGGTGGCCCCCCCAGGGATGGGGTCGCGCAGCGACAACTGGCCGATGTCGTGCATCAGCGCCGCGTACTCGAGCTCCAGGAGCTCCGGCTCGGCCATGCCCAGCTCCCTGCCGACCGCCACCGCCAGGCGGCTCACCCTGCGTGAGTGGCCCGGCTCGACGTAGCCGCCGACCTCGGTGACGCGCGACAGCGCGCGTACGGTCTGCAGGTAGGTCGCGCGGATGCCGGCGTACTTGCGGAAGGCCACCTGCGTGACCAGCAGCGGGGCGGCGAAGACCAGGAGTGCCACCAGGTCCATGCTGTGCGTGGCGAGCGCGAGCAGCACCCCCGACGCGCCCACGGCGGCGCCGAGCGGGAACGCCATGTTGATCTCGTCGCGGAACGCCACCCTGAAGGCGGTGCGCACCTGCTCGGCCCTCAGCATGGCCGCGATCAGCACGTCGACGAAGAGCGAGAGCGCGATCAGGACGATCATCACGGCGAGCGCCGGCCACCAGTTCTCGTCCGGCGGCTGGGTGTGCAGGTAGAGCGGGTCGGCCAGCGGCCGGAAGGCGAACGCGAGCAGCGCCCCGGTCAGCAGCCTCCGGGCCATCGCGTCGAGACGCGGCGGGCGGCCGACGGCCAGATGGGGCAGCGCGCCCGCGATCATCCCGACCGCGATCACGGCCACCACCTGGAGCGCCGGGTGTTGCAGCCGCTCCTGGCTGAGGTCGAGCAGCAGCGTGTAGCCGAGGGCGGCCGCGGCCCCGATGGGCGCGACCTCCCTGTTGCCCGGCATGGTGAGCCTGGCCAGCTCGCCGACCGCGATCAGCGCGCCGAACCCGATCGCGATCTCGGGATGGTCCAGCCCGACGGCAGCCGTGTGCGCGACGCCCGCCACGCCCACCAGCCCGGCGGCGCAGATCAGCAGCAGCTGCCCCGAGTCGAGCCCCTGGAAGGCGCGGGTCACGGCCCGCTCACCACTTCGATCGGCATGGTCGGGTCGTCGTGGTCCTTGGTGGGCTTGTCGTCGGCCTCGGGAGGCGGCAGGTCGACCCGGCGGGGCGGCTGCCACGGCCGGCGTTCGAGCGCCCGGACGAAGGCCGTCACCATGACCGGGTCGAAGTGGGTGCCCGCGCACTTGTGCAGCTCCTCGACGGCCACCTCGACGGGCCGCGCGCCCCGGTAGGAGCGGTCGGAGGTCATCGAGTCGAACGCGTCGGCCACCGCGATCACCTTGGCGAACTCGGGGATCTCGTCACCGGCCAGGCCCATCGGGTAGCCCGTGCCGTCGTGGCGCTCGTGGTGGTGCATGATCCCGGCGTAGGCCTCGTCGAGGAAGTCGATGCCGCGCACGATCTCCAGGCCGCGCATCGGGTGCAGCTGGATCGCGGCGAACTCCTCCTCGGTGAGCGGCCCGTCCTTCTGCAGCACCTTGGTCGGCACGCCGAGCTTGCCCACGTCGTGCAGCATGCCCGCGTAGCCGATGGCGCGCAGCCGCTCCAGGCCCATGCCGATCTCCTGCGCGATCATGGTCGAGGCCGCCGACACCCGGGTGCAGTGGCCCCTGGTGTAGTAGTCCTTCGTCTCCACCGCCTGGCACAGCGCGGCGATCGTGGCATCGTACGAGCGCTGCTGGGCGTGGTATTGACCGAACGCCCAGCGCGCCACGAACAGCGGCAGCAGCACCAACACGGCGGAGATCGACTGGACGGTCGCCCAGAGCCCCGCCACCAGCAGCCCGAACGTGCCGTAGCCCAGGTAGGAGAGCAGGAACTGCACCATGCCACGCATCGGCACCTCGACCCGCCCCTCGCTGGTCGCGAGGCGGATCATGGTGAGCGTGAGCACGATGTTGAGCGGCACGAACACGGTGGTCGCCGCGACGTAGGGGCCGATCAGATCCTCGAAGGCGTTGACCTTGGGCACCCCCGACTCGCCGCCCAGCCCCGCGTAGACCAGCCCGGCCGCGTAACCGCAGATCGCGAACTGCGCCCCGTTGAAGAGCCGCTTGATCAGCGGCAGGCCCGGCCGCACGCTCAGCGTCGCCGTGAACCCCACCACCGCCGCGCCCTCGGGACCGATCAGCACCACGGCGGCCAGCGCGGCCGAGAAGCTGACCGACACCGCGAACTGCTCCACGTTGAGCAGCGTCGGCATCGACTCGCAGACCAGGAACAGCAGAGCGAGCACCAGCAGGGTGCCCAGCTCGGCCGTGGTCACCGGACGTGCCGAACCGAACAGGCTGTGCCAGAGGAGGGCCGTGGCCGTGCCGATGACGACGACCAGATAGACCCTCGCAGGCCACGGCAGATCACGCATTGCGGCCCCCTACGGCTGGCTCAGGTCCACGACACCCCTGGTGGGAAGACCGTCTCGCCGCCCCCGGCCAGCACCAGCACGACGGGGACGACCAGCACCATGAACGTGAACAGCCGCGCGATCATGATCTTTGACATCCGCTTGCCTCCGGGTCGAGTCCTGGAGGTCACGCTACAGAAGACGGCCTTGTCACACCGGCGGAGTCACGAATCGCAAGCAAAGCGTAATCAACCCACTACCTGCGGCGACTCCTGGCCCACTCGACGGTGTTCTTCAGCCCGGTGGACAGATCGGTGCGCGGCTCCCAGCCGAGCCCCTCGTAGGCGGGCACCGGATCGACGGCCATGGCGGGCAGGTCGCCCGGCCGGGGCTGGGCGAAACCCGGCTTGTCGAGGGCGCCGGCCGCGTCGGCGATCAGCGAGTGGAGCCTGCGGTCGGGCGTCTGGATGCCGGTGCCGAGGTTGAACCTGCGGCCGTCGCCCACCGTGCCGCACGCCTTGACGAAGCCGTCGACCACGTCGTCGACGTAGACGTAGTCGCGCGTCTGGGTGCCGTCGCCGTAGAGGACCGTGGGGGTGCCGCCGAGCAGGCCGTCAGTGAAGATGGCCACGACCCCGGCCTCGCCGTCGGGCGACTGGCGGGGGCCGTACACGTTGGAGAGCACGAGCGTGGTGTATTCGATACCGTGCAGCGCGCGGAACGTCGCGAGGTAGGTCTCGCCGCTCAGCTTGGAGGCGGCGTAGGGCGAACGGGGGTCGGTGGGCGCGTCGCCCGGCACCGGGATCGTGGCCGGTCGGCCGTAGACCGCGACCGACGAGGCGAAGACCACCTTGCGCGTGCCGCCCTCATGGGCCGCGGTGAGCACCGACGCGGTGCCCTCGACGTTGACGCGGGCATCGTGCACCGGATCCGCGACGCTCTTGCGGACGCTGATCTGCGCGGCGAGATGGCAGATGACCTCGGGCCGCACCTCGGCGGTGAGCCGGATCATCGCCGGGTCGAGGACGTCGAGCACCTCGAGCCGGAACCGGTCATGGGTCAGCGCCGTGGTGAGGTTGCCCTGGGCGCCGGACGAGAGGTCGTCGACTGCCACCACCTCATGGCCTTCGGCCAGCAGGCGGTCGACGAGATTGGACCCGATGAACCCGGCACCACCGGTGACAAGGACGCGCATGGGGAGATCCTAGTCGGAGAGCTCGGCCCTCACCTGCGCGATGCGGGCCAGCACCTTGGAACGCAGATCGCCCGGCACGGGGTCGCACCCACAGTGCTTGGCCACCAACTGCTTGACCACTTTGTCGAGGTCGTGTTCCTTCAGGCAGGGGTCGCACTCGTCGAGATGCACACGGATGTCGCTCACGTCGCCCTCGGCGAGCTCGCCGTCGATGTAGGCGTAGACCTTGTCCAGCACTTCGCGACAGTCGGTGTCGTGCGGCTTGCCACAACTCATTTGGATCCCTCCGTCGGGACCAGGCCACGCTCGCGAGCATAGTCCTCAAGGTGTGCCCGCAACTGCCTTCGTCCACGGTGCAGCCTTGACATCACGGTGCCGATCGGAGTGCCCATGATGTCGGCGATCTCTTTGTACGGGAACCCCTCGACGTCGGCCAGGTAGACCGCGATCCGGAAGTCCTCGGGAAGCGCCGCCAGCGCCTCCTTGATGTCACCGTCGGGGAGATGTTCCAGCGCCTCGACCTCGGCCGACTTCAGGCCGCTCGACGTGTGCGACTCGGCCCGCGCCAGCTGCCAGTCCTCGATCTCCTCGGTGCCCGACTGTTTGGGCTCGCGCTGCTTCTTGCGGTAGCTGTTGATGAAGGTGTTGGTCAGGATCCGGTAGAGCCAGGCCTTGAGGTTGGTGCCTTCCTGGAACTGGTGGAACGACGCGAACGCCTTGGCGAAGGTCTCCTGCAGCAGGTCCTCCGCGTCCGCTGGATTCCGGGTCATCCGGAGCGCGGCCGAGTAGAGCTGCTCGAGGAAAGGCATGGCTTCGCGCTCGAACCGCTCACTCCGCTGTTCCAGAGTCTCCGCGCCTGTCGCGGGCACCGGGCCCACCCCCCTAAGATCACCGGTGGCCGACTGTGGCGGTACACCGTATTCAGGGGAGAATACCCGCTTGTCAGTGACCGGCCGGTCATTGGGGAGGGGATCGAGCAATGTGAGCATGCTCGTCGCAACACACCCGCGCCATTGTCTGTTCCCGCAAGATAGAAGGTGACGAACGACCCGGTGCGGGGAAAACCATACGTACCGGCTGGTAGCCATTTCCCGGAACCCAGGAGTCGCGTGTGCTGCCCATTCCGGCCGAGGAACTGAACGGCTCAGGGACGCTCGGACCGTACTGGAACTTCTACCGCGCGGTCGCCGCCGAGCAGTTGAGCCGCTGGCTACCCGGCGAGCCCTCCGTGGTGCTCGACCTGTCCGGTGGACGCGGGCGGTGGTCCGGCCAGGCCGCCCGGGCCGGGCACCGGGTGATCGAGTTGCTCGACTTCCGGCGCACGGCCGACGCCCAGGCGCGGTTGCGCGAGGCCGGCCGGGTGCGCCACGTACGCGCCGACGACCTGTCGTTCCTGCCCGACGAGAGCGTCGACGCGGTGGTCGCCGAGGAACGCGCGATGTCGATCGAGCTGATGTCCGAGTCGGTGATGAGCGACGTGGCGCGCGTGCTGCGACCGGGCGGCCGTACCCTCGTCTGCGTCGACTCGCTGGTGCTGGGCATGGCGATCCTGGCCGAGCAGGGCCAGTGGCAGCACCTCCGGCAGACGGGCGAGGTCATGCTGGTGCCCTGGCCCGACGGCGGCATCACCCGCTGCTTCAGCAGCGGCCAGCTGCGCGAGCTGCTGATGGGCGCGGGGCTCGAGGTCGAGTGGGTACGCCCGCGCACGGTGCTGTCACCCTCGACGGTCGATCACGTGCTCAGCTCCGACAGCAGAGCTCTCACCTGGCTGGTGCGCACCGAGCTCGAGGCGCACCCCGACGACGACGACACGGTCGGCATCCATCTCGTCGCGAGCGCGCGCAAGTCCTAACGCCGGCGTTCGCGCCTGCCCTGGCACTGCACGCACCGCGCGGCCTCGGGACGTGCTTCGAGCCTGCCTTCCGGCACCGGCTTGCCACAGTCCACGCAGCTGCCGTAGGAGCCCTCGTCGAGCCGTTTGAGGGCGTCGACCACCGCGCGCCGCTGCGCGGTGGCGACGGTCAGCATGGCCTGGGCGCGGTCGGCGTCGGTCAGGTCTGAACCCGCGTCGGCCGCGGAATACTCGCGGACCGCGGCGGGGTCGCCCTGCAGCACCCCGATCGACCGGTCCAGGTCGGCGAGCATCTTCTCCAGCCGTTCACGAGCGGACGTGTCATCCACGACTCCGCACCTCCGGGTAAAGGAATGCGAACCGCGACGGAACTCCCCGGTGGCACCGCCCGGCGCAAGAGAGGGCAATGTTTATGCGCGGTGACTCCGAGTGCACGGATGCACCGCTTTCCTCACCGGATGCCCACTTGGCACAGCTTTTAACCTTCAGAAAAGGCCGCTTTCCTCCTCGGAAGCAATGGGTTTGATGAGCTCCGGCCCGTTGTTGCGGACGTTGTTGACGTCCGTGGAGACCGGGACGGCGGTCAGCCGCCCGGGATCGGCAGGCACCAGCAGCTCCGAGGCCTCCTCGGTGTCGGTCAGCTTGGGGTCGAGCCACTCGGCCCAGCGCTCGCGCTCGATCATCATCGGCATCCGGTCGTGGATGCGCCCCAGGTCGTCCTCGGCGTCGGTGGTGATGACGGTGCAGGTCACCAGCCACTTCAGCGGGTCGTCGTCGGCACGCGACGGGTCCTTCCAGAACTCGTACAGGCCCGCCATCGCGAGCACCCCGCCGCCGGCGGGATGGATGAAGTACGGCTGCTTCTTCTTCCCCTGCTTGCCCGAGTTCTTCCCCTGCTTGCCCGAACCCTCCGTGGCCACCGGCATCCACTCGAAGTAGCCGTCGGCGGGCAGGAGGCACCTGCGCTTGGCGAAAGCCTGCCGGTAGGCCGGCTTCTCGGCCACCGTCTCGATCCTGGCGTTGATCATGCGTGACCCGATCGACGGATCCTTCGCCCAGGCCGGGACCAGGCCCCACTTCACGATCCGCAACTGCCGCACCGCCCGCTCGGCCTCCTTGGGCACGCGGCTGAGGACGGCGTAGACGTTCTTGGTCGGCGCGACGTTGTAGTCGGGACCCAGCTCCTTGTCGGGGTCGCCGTCGAGCTCGACCTGGAACTCCTCCAGCAGATCGTGCTTCTTGCGCGCCGAGGCGTATCTACCGCACATGACCCCACACTGCCACGTACGGCTTTCGCCCGCGTGCCCGCCACAACCGGCCGATGCCGTTTTCCGCGGGCCGTGGGTTCCCACAGGTCACGAGTTTTCCACAGGCCGTGAGGCCGACGGGGTGCTCGTCCACAGGCCGGGGCCGGTCGTACCGGCTGCCAGTAGGCTTTGACCATGGCTTCAGCACCGCACTGGCCCGCGCCGACCGCGAGCGCTCCCGTCGTCGCGTCCGTCCGTCTGCCCGGCTCCAAGTCGGTGACCAACCGCGCCCTGGTGCTCGCCGCGCTGGCCGACGGCCCCGGCACCGTGCGCCAGGCGCTGCGCAGCCGCGACGCCGACCTGATGGTGGCGGCCCTGCGCGCCTTGGGCGCGACGCTGGAGGCCACGTCCGAGACGGCCGCGGCCGTCGACTGGCGGGTGACCCCCGGCCCCGTCCGAGGCGGCGCGAGCATCGACGCGGGCCTGGCGGGCACGGTCATGCGGTTCGTCCCTCCGATGGCCGCGCTGGCCGACGGGCCGGTGTCGTTCGACGGCGACCCCCACGCCCGCAAGCGCCCCATGGGCCCCATCCTCGACGCGCTGCGCACCCTGGGCGCCCACATCGACAACGACGCCCTGCCGTTCACCATCCGCGGCCCGCTCACGGGGGGCGAGGTCACGATCGACGCCTCGGGCTCGTCCCAGTTCGTCTCCGGCCTGCTGCTGACCGCTCCGCGCTTCGCCAAGGGCGTCACGATCCGCCACGTGGGGCCGCCGGTGCCGTCCCAGCCGCACATCGAGATGACCGTCCAGATGCTCAGGGCGGCCGGCGTGACGGTCGACGACGGCGACCGCGACATGTGGCGCGTCGAGCCCGGCCCCATCGCGGCCATGGACCTGACCGTCGAGCCCGACCTGTCCAACGCCGCGCCGTTCCTCGCCGCGGCCATGGTCACCGGCGGCACCGTCACGATCCCCGGCTGGCCGCATCAGACCACCCAGCCCGGCGACACCCTGCGCGACCTGCTGGCCCGCATGGGCGCTACGGTCCACCTGTCCGACGGCTCCGAGCCTGCCGCCGGGCGGTCCACGGGTTCCGGCCCGCTCACGGTCACCGGCACGGGCCCGGTTCACGGGATCGACGCCGACCTGCGCGAGGTGGGTGAGCTGACTCCGACCATCGCCGCGCTGGCCGCCCTCGCCGATTCGCCCAGCCGCATCCGCGGCGTGGGCCACCTGCGCGGCCACGAGACCGACCGCCTCGCCGCGCTGGTCACCGAGATCAACCGGCTGGGCGGTGACGCCGAGGAGACCGGCGACGGGCTGATCATCCGCCCGCGTCCCCTGCACGGCGGCGTCTTCCACAGCTACGACGACCACCGCATGGCCACGGCCGGCGCGGTCATCGGCCTGAGGGTCCCCGGCGTCGAGGTGCCCGACATCGCGACCACGGCCAAGACGCTGCCGGAGTTCGTCCAGATGTGGACGGCCATGCTGGAGGCTCGATGACCGACGGTGCGGGGCCGGTGAGACGGGTACGTGTGGGGGCGGAAGCCACGGGCATATCCGGCCCGCGAGGCAGGCAAGCGATCGCATGGGAGTAGGCCGCTGAGAAAGCGGGAGTATGACGAGGACGACGTAAGGGTCAGGCCAAGCAAGGGATCACGGCCCCGGACCCGCCTCCGTCCTGCGCACGAGGACGCCGTCCAGGGGTTCGTGGTGGCCGTCGACCGCGGCCGCTACACCACGCTGGTCGAGCCGGAGCGGTCCAAGGGGTCGGCGCAGAAACGCAGGCAGCCGCAGCGGCGGCTGGTCGTCGCTATGAAGGCGCGCGAGCTGGGCCGCAAGGGCATCGTGGTCGGCGACCGGGTGGCCCTCGTGGGCGACGTGTCCGGCGACCCGCACACGCTGGCCAGGGTCGTGCGAGTGGAGCCGCGCACCTCCATGCTGCGCCGTTCGGCCGACGACACCGACGACACCGACGGCATCGAGCGCCCGGTCGTGGCCAACGCCGACCAGCTCGTCATCGTCACCGCGCTGGCCGACCCGCCACCCCGGCCGCGCATGATCGACCGCATCCTGGTGGCCGCGTTCGACGCCGAGATCGACGCGTTGCTCTGCCTCACGAAGCCCGACCTGGCCCGGCCCGACGACCTGGTGGCCCTGTACGAACCGCTCGGGGTCTCCCACGTGACCGTGCACAAGGGCGGCTCGCTCGACGAGCTCCGGGAGCTCCTTCAGGGGCGCATCAGCGTGCTGGTCGGCCACTCGGGCGTGGGCAAGTCCACTCTGGTCAACGCCCTCGTCCCCGACGCCAACCGGGCCGTGTCACAGGTCAACGCGGTGACGGGCCGCGGCCGGCACACCTCCACCTCGGCGGTGGCGCTGGAGCTGCCGGGGGGCGGCTGGATCATCGACACACCCGGCGTGCGCAGCTTCGGTCTGGCCCACGTCTCGGTCGAGACCGTCCTGGCCGGCTTCCCCGACCTGGTCGAAGGCACGGTCGACTGCCCGAAGGGCTGCACCCACCTGGGCGACGGCTGCGCCCTCGACGCCTGGGTGGCGGCCGGTCACGCCGACCGGGTCCGCCTCGAGTCGCTGCGCCGCCTGCTGTCCAGCCGCGACGGCAGCCCCGACGACTCCTGATCTCTGAACATTCCGGCCCTGCGAGGGCCATCTCAGGGCCGTCCAGACGCACTCGCGCCGCGCGGCTGGGGCGGCTCACCCAGAAAAGGGGTGATGCCACACTGATGCTCGGCACACCCGGCACGGTAGCGTGGCTGACCGTGCAGGGTTACTCCGATGATCTACGCCTCGCGCATGTCATGGCGGACGCCGCCGATGACCTGACCTTGCGACGGTTCAAGGCGGTCGACCTCAAGGTCGAGACCAAGCCCGACCTGACCCCGGTCAGCGACGCCGATCGCGCGGCCGAGGAGGCGATCCGCGGCACCCTCCGACGGGCCCGGCCGCGTGACGCGGTCGTCGGCGAGGAGTTCGGCCGCACCGGCTGGGGTGCCAGGTCATGGATCATCGACCCGATCGACGGCACCAAGAACTACGTGCGCGGCGTGCCCGTGTGGGCGACGCTGATCGCGCTGATGGAGCACGGCAAGGTCGTCGTCGGCCTGGTGTCGGCCCCGGCTCTCGGGCGACGCTGGTGGGCGGCCACCGGGGGCGGCGCGTGGACCGGCAAGAGCCTGACCAAGGCGACCCGGATGCGCGTGTCGTCGGTCGGCGAGCTGGGCGACGCGTCGTTCTCCTACTCCAGCTTCGGCGGCTGGGAGAAGACCGGCAAACTCGACCACTTCCTCGACCTGAGCCGCGCCTGCTGGCGCACCAGGGCCTATGGCGACTTCTGGTCGCACATGATGGTCGCCGAGGGCTCGGTGGACGTGTCGGCGGAGCCGGAGCTGTCGCCGTGGGACATGGCGGCGCTCACGGTGATCGTGGAGGAGGCCGGCGGCGTCTGGACCGACGTCGCCGGGGTGGCGAGCCTCGAAGGCGGCAGCCTGGTCTGCACCAACGGCCTCCTGCACGACGAGGTGCTCAGCCGCCTGAACGGCACCGCTCGCTAGCGACGGTCCCGCCCCGCCGGGTCAGCAGCCCGGCCCGCGCCTGGATGGCGGCCGTGACGGCGTCCAGCTCGCGCTCGTCGGCGATCGTCATGTTGTCCTCGTAGGTGACGCCGGGCGGCGGGGTGTCGTGGCCCAACGGATCGGCGTCCCAGAAGTTGCCCCGGTAGACGATCTTCTCCAGCGGCGGGCTGACCTGCAGGACGGCCGTGTTGTCGGCGCCTGCGACGACGTTCGACTCGACCGTGACCCAGGCGGCGCCGTAGTCGGTGTAGAGGGCGAAGTTGTAGGGCGTACGCGTGTCCTTGATCACATTGCCCTCGACGACGGCGCCGTTCTCGTACGAGTCGCCCTGGATTCCCGACAGGTAGACGCCTCCCCCGTCGGCCAGCACGCTCATGCTGCCCGAGACGACGTTGCGCAGCACGCGGGTGCCCACGCCCGGCCCGGCCGTGATCCCGCAGTGCGGCACGTCGGTGATCTGGTTGTGCGCGACCGTCACGTCGCGCGTGCTCAGCAGGGCAATGCCGGGCGAGCCGGAGTAGTCGAGCCCGGCCCGGTGGATCCGGTTGTCCTCGACGAGCACGCCGTGGCTGCCGGTGACCGCGATGGCGGAGGCGGACAGGGTCTCGAAGTCGCACCCGCGCACGACGGCGTCGCCGCCGCCCGACAGACCGAGTGCCGTCGCGCCCAGCCGGACGAACCGGCACCCCTCGATCTCCACGCCGGACGTGCCGTCGAAGACGACGCAGGCGGGGATCGTGACCGCTTCGAGGGGAATCGTCACCGAGGCCCCCTCCCCGAACGTCACCATGTCGATCGCACCGCCGTCGTGGTAGCCACTCCCGTGATAGTGCAGGAACCCTTCCGGACGGCTCGGCCGCAGCCAGGTGGCGTCGGCGAAGACCAGCCCCCTGAAGGAGATGCCGCGCGTGCCGGTGGCGCGCACCAGCGTCTCCAGCACCGGGGCGACCACCCGCGTCCGCTCCGGACGCTGTCCGGGCAGGGGCAGGTAGCGCAGGACGTGGCGGCCGGGGCGCGAACGGTCCAGGACGAACGTGCCGGGCTCGGTGAGGAAGCTCGCGTCGTTCTCCACGCGGGTGGGCAGGCCGGGGCCACGCGACGTCTGCCCCTCCCAGGTGGAGTTGTAGAGGTCGGCGGCCCAGCCGAAGGCGGGCTGGGCCATGGTGATCACGGTCTCCCGGTCGTCGCCGGACACGGCGGCCACCCCGCAGCGCGCCTCGGTCCACGGGTAGACGCCGCGGTGGACGAACTCGACGTCGCCGGGGCTGCGCCAGTCTCTCGGAGCGGCGCTGTCGGTGACGTAACCGGTCTCGGTCATGGTGGCCGTGCCGGGCAGGCCGTCGATGGCGGCCCGCTCGGCCCGGCGCCCGTCGACGTAGAGCTGGCGCGTGTCCAGCGGGCCGACGTCGGCCACCCAGACGCCGCCGTCCTCTCGCCAACCGGTGATCTCGCGGCCGCCGCTGATCACGACCTCCTCCTGCTCGGGAGTGCCGTACCCGCGTGCCTGGAAACTGGTCCGGCCGGAGTCGGCCGCGGCAAACTCCAGCGGGGCCGTCAGCGGGTACGCGCCGCCGCCCAGGTGCACGACGACCTCGCCGGCCACCTCGCGCGCCGCCGACCGGGCCCGGCCGAGACTTGCGAACGGGCGCTCCGGCGTGCCCGGCCACGCGTCGTCACCGGAAGGCGAAACATGGAAATGGAACACGAAAGCCCCTGCCTTTGCCGTTTATGGCATACACGTAGTAATACAGCATAAACACAAGGAGCGTCTATGAGAGGCAGAGCCGAAGATCCCGACCACGGCGTCGAGCTGCTGTGGCGTGGCGCAGGCGCGGAGCCGCGGCCGGGTCTGAGCCTGGCGCGGATCGTCCGCGCCGCCGTCGAGGTGGCCGACGCCGAGGGCCTGGCCGGGTTGTCGATGCGCAAGGTCGCCGATCGGCTCGGCTTCACCACCATGTCGCTCTACCGCCACGTCCCCGGCCGCGACCAGCTCGTCGACCTCATGCGGGACGCCGTCATGGCCGAACGCCCCCTGACGCCTGCGGCGGCAGCCGCACCCGGCCCGGGTGTGTGGCGAGCGACGCTGGAGGCCTACGCGCGGGAGTCGTGGGAGCTGCGCAGGCGGCACCCCTGGCTGGCGGAGATGCGCGGCAGCCGGCATCTGCCCGGCCCGAACGGCGTCGCGCACTACGAACACATGCTGAGCGCGGTCCGGCACACCGGTCTGACCCCCGCCGAGGTGATCGCCGCCGTGGGGCTGGTCGGCCGCTTCCTCGACGCCGAGGCCCTGCTGCTGGTCGAGACCGCCCGGCAGGAGCGCGAGAGCGGCGTCAGCGAGGAGGAGTGGTGGGGCTCTCGCGACTCACTCTTCGAACGCCTCGATCGCTACCCGACGCTCACCTACCTCTGGGAGGCCGGCGGCTACGACCACCCCGAGGACTCCTTCGAGTTCGGCCTGGCACGGATCCTCGACGGCATCGAGTTGCTCATTCAGAGGCGTGACGAAACGCGTGACGAAATCTGCCAGATCTGCGGTAGGCCGGTAGAGGCCCCGGCCTCCGGACGTCCCCGTAAATACTGCTCACACGCCTGCCGCCAGCGCGCCTACCGGCAACGCGGCCCCGCCTGACCACCCCATCCGGCCGTGCCCACTGGATTCAGAACGCGCTCGGCTACAACGCCAGCACCCGCTCGACCGCCGCCATCAGCCCACTCCGGTACGCCTCCCCGTACAGGACCACGTGAACGAGCAGCGGATGAAGCTGGTGCAGCGGAACCCGGTCCCGCCAGCCCCCGGCAAGCGGACTCTCCTCCCGATAGGCGCCGAAGATCCGATCCTGGTACGCCACGCCGAACAGCGCCAGCATGGCCAGATCCGTCTCCCGGTGACCGCCGTGCGCCGCGGGGTCGATCAGCACCCCCGAGCCGCCAGACCAGAGCACGTTGCCGCTCCACAGGTCGCCATGGATGCGAGCGGGAGGCTCCGGCGGCCCGGCGACCTCGCCGAACCGGTCCACGGCCTGCTCGATCAGCCGTACGTCACCCGAGGACAGTCGCGCCTGCCGTACGAAGGGGAGAACCCGCTGGGCCGCATAGAACTCCGGCCAGTCGTCCGTGGGCGTGTTGTCCATCGGCAGCTCGGCGATGAAGCCGGGCCAGGGCGCGCCGAAGGCGGGCGCCCCCGCGCGGTGCAACCGGGCGAGGTCGCGGCCGAACCGCTCGGCGGCCTCCGGCGTGGGACGCTCGGCCTCCACCCACGACAGCACGAGCCGGTCGCCTGCCACGTCGATCACCTCCGGCACGGCGATCGCCTCGCCCAGCCAGCGCAGCCCTGCGGCCTCGGAGGCGAACAGCTCGGACGCGCCCCCGGTCTTGGCGAACACCTCACGCCCGTCCTCCGTCACGCCCCGGCTCAGCCGCCAGCCGTGCGACGAGCCGAGGTCCTCAGTCGATCTCATCGGCGATGTGCTTGACGATGCCCTCGGACGCGGCCCGGACCAGCTCAAGCACCTCCTCGAAGCCCTCGGTCCCGCCGTAGTAGGGATCGGGGACCTCGGCGCCCTCCGGCGCGTTGGGGTCGAACGACCGGAAGAGCCGCACTTCACTACCGAGCGGAGCCATCCTCCGCAAAAACGCCAAGTTGTCCCGATCCATGGCCAGCACCAGGTCATAGCGATCGAACCAGTCCTCGGTGAACTGCCGCGCCCGGTGAGCGGAGCCGTCGTAGCCGTGGTCGGTCAGGGTCCGCAGCGCCCGCTCGTCCATCGGATCACCCGCGTGCCATCCCCCGGTGCCCGCGCTGTCGACCATCACCCGCTTGGCCAGCCCGTGCTCGGTCAGCGTGTGGCGCAACACCGCCTCGGCCATCGGCGAGCGGCAGATATTGCCCATGCACACCAGGCATACGCGATAGGTCATACCCTCCATCATGAGGGCCAGCGGGTGCCGCCGGCGCCCCCACCCACCCCGATCGTCGACCGGCCGGCCCGGGCGGCCCCGAGGTCACGTCGAGCAGTGCCGGAACGACTTCATGATCCGTGTGATGACCCCCTCAACGGTCGCGATGCCCTGGTCGACGTCGGTGCTGCCCTCGCTGAGCACGGCGACGGCGTAGTGGTGGCCCCGGCCCCGGATCAGCCCGACGGTGACGACGGCCCAGCGCTTGGTCGACACGCGCTTCAGCCAGCCGTTCTTCAGCACGACATCGTCACCCGCGCAGGCGGCGGCGCTCACCCCCCAGCCCTGGCCGTCGACGACGTCGCCCATCAGCCGCAGAACCTGGGCGCGTTCCTTGGCCGGAAGCGGGCTGTCGTCCGACACCAGTGCCCGCAGCAGACGGATCTGGTCGTCGGCGGAGGTGGGGGTGATGCCCCAGCAGTAGAGGTCGACGCACCTGCCATCGACTCCCCGCGTGTGGCGCAGGCCGTACTTCCTGCCTGCCTTGGTGAAGCCGGAAGCGGCGCCGATGCGGAGCCAGAGGCGGTCGGCGGCATGGTTGTCGCTGTAACGGATCATGAGCTCGGCGTCGCGCCTGATCGCGGAGGAGAGTTCGCGCCACGAGGTTCTGAGGAGGAGGGCCATCAGGATCAGCACCTTGGCGGAGCTGGCGGTGATCAGAAGCTCATCGCGGTGATAGCGGAAGGTCCGGCCGGTGGAGAGATCCTTCACCGTGGCGCTGACCCGGAGCGGCCGGCCGGACAGGAAACCGTCGAGGCGCTTGGTGATCTTCCTGGCGGAGACAGGCGGGTTCTGCGCGGCCCGTGCCTCCTTGACCATCTCCCTGTCGTGCTCCTGGAGCCTTGCCGGGGCCCTCGCCTGGACGGGCGTCCGAGACTGTGCCACGGGCGCCCGCCCGGCCAGCGGCCAGGCCGCTATGGACAGCAGAAGGGCGAGCGCCAGAAGCCGACATATCGCCTTTCCCGCGATCACTCATGAATTATCACGACGAAGGCCAAGGCCCGCTAGGCGGGTACGGCGAGCAATCTCGCGATCGAGTCGTCGTCACAGGTGTCCCAGAAGCCGCCTACGACATCCTCCAGATGCTGGAGCGAGTCGGCCTGGAACAGCACATCCTGATATTTCGTGATGTCGTAGTGGGTGGTGCCCATCGCCTGGATGTCCAAAGGCCGGATGTCCATGCCTCTGAACTCCTCGATCTCCCCGTACGACGACAGAATCCCCGCCCCGTACGCCTTGAGCTCCGTCCCTTCCCGCATCACCCCGAACTCCAGCGTGAACCAGAACACCTTGGACACGAACTCCAGCGCCTCCGCACTCTCCACTCTGCGCGCGGCCGCCCCGGCCAGCCGGTAGAGCGCCGCGTAGCGGTCACTGGCCAGCGCGTTGGCGTGCCCGATGACCTCGTGGATGACATCCGGCTCCGGGGTGTAGAAGGGCACTGAATGGTGGCGGATGTACTGAGTCGAGTGGAAGTATCCGTCGGCCAGGACGCCGTAGAACTCCCGCAACGGCACCAGCCCGGCGGCCGGCAGATAGCGGAACCCGGTCAGCGGCTCCAGCAGCTGGCTGACCTCCTCCAACTGCGGGATCCGTGCCTCCGGCAGCCCCAGCCTCGCGGTGCCGGCGAGATACTCGGCCGTGGCATACCGGCTGTGCTTGGCCGCCAGCTCCCTGGTGACCAGCGCCCAGATCTCGTGCTCCTGCTCGGTGTACTCAGCGACGGGGATCGGAGTCCCCCTGCGATGGTTCACCGCCAGCCCGGCGATCGCGTTGCGCCGTGCCCGGTAGACCGGATCGGCGAAACCTGGATGCGACGACGCCAGCTCGACCACGACCGAGCCGTCATCCTGCGCCGCGATCGGGGCGAAATACTGTGCTTCCTCGAACATGTCCTAGATAACAGCAACTCCGGAGATTCCTGGCAAGAGCGCTCAGTTTCACTGCGCGATACGCTGGATTCAGCACGAAGTTGATCGACTTTTATGGTCAAATCGCATAGTCGAGGAGGAGTCGTGGACGAGCTGGACGCCCGGTTGCTCGTGACCATGCGAGCGCGTCCCCGGATAGGTCTCACCGAGCTCGCCCGGGTGCTGGGCGTCGCGCGTGGCACCGTACAGGCTCGCGTCGAGAAGCTGACCGCCCGGGGAGTGATCGAGGACTTCGGCCCCACGGTCTCGCCCGCGCACGCCGGCTATCCGATCCTGGCGTTCGTCTGGCTGCAGATCGCTCAGGGACGGCTGGTCGAGGCGGTGCAGGCTCTGGACGCCGTGCCACAGATTCTGGAGGTGCACGGGACCAGCGGTCAGCACGACCTGTTCTGCCGCGTGGTCGCCCGGAGCACCGATCACCTGCAGGACATCATCGCCCACATCCTGGCATCGCCGGCCGTACAACGGACTGACACAACGATCTCGCTATCCACTCAGATCCCGTATCGCATCGAACCGCTCCTGCAGGCACCCTGAAACGCGAGAAGGGCCCCACCCAACGGTGGAGCCCTTCTCAAACAATTGTCCGGCGGTGACCTACTCTCCCACACCCTCCCGAGTGCAGTACCATCGGCGCTGGGAAGCTTAACTTCCGGGTTCGGAATGTAACCGGGTGTTTCCTTCCCGCCATAACCGCCGTAACCCCACGAAACACACAAACAACAAACGCTGTTTGCAGTCTCAGAATTGCCTAGTGGACGCGAGCAAGAAAGCTTTGAGGTCAAGTCCTCGGCCTATTAGTACCGGTCAGCTCCACACGTTACCATGCTTCCACCTCCGGCCTATCAACCCGGTC